>JBGVMW010000335.1:0-24991 GCA_045125095.1 Lachnospiraceae bacterium | reverse complement strand
TGACCCTCTGAAAACGTCGGCACTTGGGCTGTGTATTTTGCAGCCTTAGTGTCCGCTACGTTTGAAGGGAGCGAGAGCGCGTCAAATATAGACTATGTAGTAAGCAGCTATTTGCACAAACAATTCTGACAATTTGCGGCTAGCTTTCACTTTCGCAAATGCCTAATGGTAAACAAACGAAGGGAGTTACATTATGAACGAAACAAAACTAGGGGCAATCGAATCCCGATTTGCTGATATCATATGGGAACATGAACCCATTCCATCTGGGGAACTGGTAAAACTCTGCGCCAGCGAACTTACCTGGAAAAAATCAACTACCTACACCGTTCTTCGCAAATTATGTGTTCGGGGCATTTTCCAAAATGTAGATGGAGTCGTAAGCTCCGTGATATCAAAAGATGATTTTTATGCCATTCAGAGCGAAGAATTTGTAAAAGAAGCATTCCATGGTTCCCTACCAGCATTTTTAGCCGCCTTCACTTCCAGAAACCGGTTATCCGATCAGGAAGTGTTGGAATTAGAGCAACTGATTAAAAAGAACAGGAGGTGATTCTCATGCAGAATATTTTATTTTCCAGCATATTGCAAATGAGCCTGACCGCCAGCTTTGTAATTGTAGTTGTACTAGTATGCAGAGTATTATTAAAAAAGGCTCCAAAGATTTTTACTTATGCCTTATGGGGCGTAGTGTTATTTAGGCTGCTGTGTCCGGTATCCATTGACCTGCCATTTTCATTTGTGCCAAACACAGTAACAGAACGAACTGCATTGGAACAGACACCAGTAACATCTGACAGAAAAGCAGCAAAGACCATATCCTTACAATATTTGGGAACACATTCTCCTGCTATAAACGCAAACACTTCACAGAAAAATACCGCTGACAGCATGTCAAAAACTACCATTTCCGATTCACATGTCACCTACGAAACATTGCTTCCGGTACTAGCTAATATCTGGCTTGCAGGCATTGGCATTATGCTTATCTACAGTGTATTTTCTCTATTGAGATTAAAAAGAAGGTTAATTGGAAGTGTGCCATATAATCCTGAGGAACGGATTTATCTTTCCGATTATATTGAAACGCCATTTGTTATCGGACTATTTAGACCAAGAATCTATCTGCCATCTCACTTAAATGATACGGAGATAGCATATATTCTTCTTCATGAAAAGCATCACATTTACCGGAAAGATCATTTGGTAAAAACACTCGCTTATGGAGCATTAATTCTTCACTGGTTTAATCCTCTGGTATGGGCAGCCTTTATTTTATCTGGAAAAGATATGGAGATGAGCTGCGACGAAGCGGTAATGAAAAAGATGGGGGGTGAAATATGCGAAACATACTCTACCCTGCTTCTTCGATTAGCTACCGGCAAAACCATCATTTCCCCTGCGCCTCTTGCCTTTGGAGAAGGTGATACCAAAGCTCGTATTCACAATATTTTGAATTGGAAAAAACCTTCCCGATGGGTTATGGTTTTAGCGGCACTGGTATGTATGGTAACAGCCCTTGGATGTGCTGCAAATGCGAAGGAATCAGGTACAGCTATCCTTCAGACTTTTGAAAAAAATGAGTATATCGATGCATATGAAGAATATATCACTAGTTCAGCACCTTTTAAAGATATTGATTTGGGTGCACATATCAATCCATATGAAGAATATATCACCACTACCTACTATAAAATGAGTGATGGTACATGGACCGCAGATGTGGAAGATGCGAATGGAAATATGGAAACACGTACTTACAAATACCGTCTTGTAATGCATGGAACAATGCCGAATGCGGCAGTAGACAGTAATTATATTTTATTAAGCAATAAAAAGAATATCACCTTCCAGCAGACATGGATGGCAAGCGGACTCAGCAGCAATTCTAATGATTATTTTGATTCTAAGGAAACTATAATTGTGTCCTCCTGGTTAGGCGAGTTAGAATCTGAACATCCAGAAAGAGATAAGGATACCATTTACATTATAGATTCAGAATACAGTGATAGTGATGCTAATGCTGATATGAATCTTGACATTGCATCTTCTGTCCCTATTCTTTTTCGGTCAGATATTCCTGGTATTCCAGCGGTTAAGGATATGCTGATTTCTAAGGTACCTACAAATGAATTTGATGTTATTATTTGCCTGCCTGATAATTCTAACTGGATTAAAAACATAGAGTATGTACAGAACACTTATAAATGCCTAGAAATTTCTTATCTGGATAATCTGGCAAAGGCAGATTGTACTTTATTAGGTATGAAGGATGGAACCATCGATCTGAGTGAGTATGACTTTGATGATACCTTAACAGAGCAATGGGAAGGAAAGACATCTTCAAACCAACTGGTGTCTGTAACAGTTCAGCAAACTGCAGATTACAAAACTGCTGTGGTTTCCTGGAGTTATAACGAGTATGAGTTTGCTATCTTTGGAACTAGCTTAGGTGGGGATTTAGATACTTCGTGTCTTGCTAAGACAGCATTGTATGCTATTAAAAGTTTATAACTATTCCGTACGGGACTGTGCTGCACTGTACAGTCAGTATGAAACCGTAGTGGTAATAGGCAAAAATCTATTAAAAAAAGAGCCAGCAACTACAATATAGCTACTGGCTCTTTTAAATTATACATTTTTATTCCCCAAACACCGCTCTATAGTCTGCCTGAAATCTTGCAATTCCTTGATCTGTCAGTGGATGCTTTGTCATCTGTTCAATTACCTTATAAGGAACGGTTGCTATGTCTGCACCGGCCAACGCACAATCTGTAACATGAATTGGGTTACGCACACTTGCTGCAATGATTTCTGTTTCGATGCAGTAATTTTCAAATATCTGCACGATATCCTGAATTAACTCAATACCAGGATGGCTGATATCATCCAATCTTCCTAAGAAAGGTGACACATAAGTAGCACCGGCTCTTGCTGCTAGCAATGCTTGATTTGCAGAGAAAATTAAAGTTACGTTTGTCTTAATGCCCTCTTCTGTCAACACCTTTACTGCCTTCAGACCATCTACTGTCATAGGAATCTTAACTACCATATTCGGATGAATGGCTGCGATCTCGCGACCTTCTTTTATCATGCCCTCTGCATCCACAGTCGTTGCCTTTACTTCACCGCTGATAGGTCCGTCCACAATAGTAGTAATCTCTTTAATTACTTCCTCAAAATCTCTTCCTTCTTTTGCAATCAAAGATGGATTTGTAGTAACACCACAAATAACGCCCATATCACTCGCCTTGCGAATCTCGTCTACATTGGCTGTATCAATAAAAAATTTCATGGTTTTTCTCTCCTCTTTGGCTTTTTTATTCCATTTCCTATGTTATGCTTGTTTGAAACAAAAGTCAACTTGCATTTTTATGATTTCTTCGCAATGCGTTGAAAACAACTGTCAAGAAATCATAGCACCACCCTATATATTGTAATCCTGCACAATCTGCCATGTTTTTCCCTTGGCACATTAGACACTTTTACTAAATTGTTTAATTTTTTCATTTTTTTCAAAAAAAGGGTTGCAATTTGCAAATAGCTGTACTATAATAATCAATGTCGAAAGGACATACAGTTAAATATGACGAGCGCGATTAGCTCAGTTGGTAGAGCACCTGACTCTTAATCAGGGTGTCCAGGGTTCGAACCCCTGATCGCGCATCAAGCACTGTTTTTGGAGATTTAGGCTCTGGGGGCGGTGCTTTTTTGTTGTCTTGATAATTTTAGAATATCTGCATGGTGTCATTCTGCATTCCGGCAACACTACGCACACCACCAGTTCCCTAAATCCAGCAAATATTTTCCCCTACCCTATTGACTTTACTCCCTTTTACCAGTATAATATTTATTGTTTGTTGAAACGAAGTGTGGCTCAGTTTGGTAGAGCGCTGCGTTCGGGACGCAGAGGTCGTGGGTTCGAATCCCGTCACTTCGATTGCTGAAAAGAACTTGGAATTTCCAAGTTCTTTTTTTTACATTTACAAATCCATGAAATATATACAGGCACTTCCGCATACTACTTTTGGTGCAAGCACGCTCTCTCGAATTCAACCAGCCAATATGCTTGCACGCTTTGTTACACCGAATTTGGCACACAGATTTTCTAGTATATGAAAAAACTCACAACCAATGTGCTGTGAGTTTTTCATTCATTCCTTATTTTATTACATGAATCCAACCTTCCGGTGCTTCCATACGTCCCATCTGGATTCCTGTTAATGTCTCGTATAACTTCTTAGTTATCGGTCCCATTTCTTCCATACCGCTTGGCAGGCAGATTTCTTTGCCGTGATCCACAATCTTACCAACCGGAGAAATAACAGCAGCAGTACCACATAAACCACATTCTGCAAAGTCCTTTACTTCATCAAGATATACTTCTCTCTCTTCTACTTCAAGACCTAAATATTCCTTAGCAACATGTACCAATGAACGACGGGTGATGGAAGGAAGAATACTGTCAGACTTCGGTGTTACTATTTTATTATCCTTTGTTACGAATAAGAAGTTTGCCCCTCCTGTTTCTTCTACCTTTGTTCTTGTAGCTGCATCTAAGTACATATTTTCATCATAACCTTCCTTGTGAGCAGTTACAATAGCATGTAAACTCATGGCATAGTTAAGACCTGCTTTGATATGACCGGTACCATGTGGTGCCGCACGATCAAAATCACTTACCTTAATCGTAATAGGCTTTGCACCGCCTTTAAAATAAGGTCCTACTGGTGTACAGAATGCGCGGAACTGGTATTCATCAGCCGGCTTAACACCGATAACTGGATTGATACCAAACATATATGGTCTGATATATAAAGTTGCTCCGGAACCATATGGTGGTACATATGCTTCATTGGCAGCTACAACCTTTTCAACTGCTTCAATAAAACGTTCCTTTGGAAATGCAGGCATTTCTAATCTTAATGCAGAATCAATCATTCTTTCAGCATTCAGGTCAGGACGGAAAACAACAATATGTCCATCTTCTGTCGTGTAAGCCTTTAAACCTTCGAAAATAGTCTGTGCATACTGCAACACACAGGCACACTCACTCATTGTAATATTTGCATCTGTTGTTAATGCGCCGTCATCCCATGCTCCATTCTTGTAATTAGAAACATATCTCTGTTCTGTCTGCATATAACCAAAACCAATATTTGCCCAATCGATATTCTTTTTTTCCATAACAACTCTTTCCTCCATTCTGCTTTCAATCGATAAGCTCTGTTACCATCATAGCACAATTTCGGAATTATTCAATGATTTCTTACATTATTTTTCTTATTGTTACCAGTTATTTCAAACACGCTCTAGTAATCATTTACAACATAATTTCGCCGTACGCTTCACTATAAAATAACTCTTGGGAGTTTAATGGTTCTTCTTCTATTATACGCTTCTTGTAGTTGTTCGTATTATCCTGAACGCGTACTTTTACATTGTCATGTAACATCGTATCAAACATCTTCAAAATACGTTTTTTAATGTCTGTATCATAAATTGGTGCTGCCACCTCTACACGTCGCAATGTGTTTCTGGTCATATAGTCTGCGGAGGCAATATATACTTTTTTATCTTTGTCCTCTGCCCCAAAAATATAAATTCTGGAATGCTCTAAATATCTTCCTACAATGCTGACTATAGTAATGTTATCCGTATATCCTTCCACTCCGGAAATAAGACAGCAGATACCGCGGACAATCAGTTCTACTTTTACACCAGCCTGGGATGCCTCTACTAATTTGTCAATAATCTTTTTGTCTGTCAGGGAGTTTACTTTTGTGCCAATGTAGGCAGGCTTATTTTCCTTTGCGAGTGTAATCTGTTCCTCCATCATGGCAAGAACCTTGTTCTGCAAACATTTAGGTGCCACCAGCAGATGCTCTACGCTTTCCACAACGGTTCCCATAGCAAGTGCATTAAATATAGTCGCAGCTTCCATACCAATGTCAGGGTTAGCAGTCATCAACGACAGGTCTGTATATAACTTAGATGTTTTCTCATTATAATTTCCTGTACCAATCTGTGTAATATATTCGATATGTTCATCCTGCTTTTTTGTGATAAGACAAAGCTTAGAATGCACCTTTATTCTGTCTAATCCATAGATAATCCGACAACCAGCATATTCTAACCGCCTTGACCATTCTATATTATTTTCCTCATCAAAACGTGCTCGAAGCTCCACTAAGACAACAACTTCTTTTCCATTTTCTGCAGCATCAATCAACGCCTCAATAATTTTACTATCTTTTGCCACACGGTACAGTGTCATTTTAATGGATACCACATCCGGATCCTGTCCGGCCTGCTCTAACAGTCTGATAAATGGACGCATACTTTCAAATGGATAAGACAGTAAAATATCCTTTTTCTGAATCTGTTCTATCATCGGAAGCATGTCATCTACATATCTTGATTTCTGTGGAATGCGTCTCTGATAGAACAACTCCTTTTTATCCCTTAACACATCTTGTAGCTGGAACAAAAAACTCACATCTAAAGGCGAATCAATGTGAAATACCTGATTTTTCTTTAAATCAAGAAAACGGCATACCAGTTCCACAATATTTTCATCCATAAAACGACTGAATTCCACCTTAACAGGACAAAGTTTTTTACGTTTCTTAATAATCTCCGCCATGGCATCACGGTAGTCAATATCCTCATCATATAACGCCGAATCAGCATCAATATCTGCATTACGGATAATTCGTATCAAGGATTTACTCTTTGTCTTATATCTTGAAAAAATCTGTGGCACAAAATGAAGAATCAATTCCTCTACCAGCATAAATCGATTCTTTGTAGATGGTACTGGTATCAATCGTTTAAATGCACCATTGCTGCAAGGAACGATACCAATCTTTTCATTGCTGTTCTTTGTCTCTAAAGAAACCACTGCATAGATTTCCTGATTCTTAAGAAATGGAAATGGCTGTCTTTTTCCTACAATCTGTGGAGACAAAAGTGGCATAATCTCCTCATTAAAATAAAGTTCAAGATAAGCCGCCTCCTCTGGTGTCAGCTTGCTGAAATTAATAATTTCCACATCATGTTTCTTTAATTCCCGCATTAGCTGATTATATATACCATCTCTCTCTTTTGTAAGCTCCTTTGTCTTTTTTAAGACAGCACTAATCTGTTCTTCCGCTGTCATCTGGGTCTTATTGTCTCTGGTATCATTTGCCACCAGCATCTGGTCATGCAAAGAACCAACACGCACCATAAAAAATTCATCCAGGTTGCTCTGAAAAATGGATACAAATGACAATCTTTCACATAAAGGTACTGTCCTATCAGCAGCTTCTTCTAATACCCTTTTATTAAATTTCAACCATGACAATTCTCTGTTTGCATAATATGTTTTTCTTTTTCCTTCATTTACTCCTATTTTACTCATCATAACCTCCTGTGTATGCACCCGTCTCTTTACTGTATAAAATTTTCTTTTTGGATATGTAAATATTTTTTTTGTGATTTCCCTAATTAATTTTATCATCTTTTTACCACACTCTACGTAAAAACTATGTAAATCTTATGTATATTCTAAAATTGGGCGGATTACTCCGCCCAACTATTGTTACATTATTTCTTCTTTATTGTCACTGTCGATGGCACTCTCTTCTTTAACAGCTTTGTGTAAGAAGATACCTTAGAAGATGGCACTTTTACTACAGCCTTTTTCTGAATGCCATAAAATGCATTTTTATTCACTGTCTTCAGATTCTTAGAATTGATCTGGATTGTTTTTAAATTCTTGCATCCACTGAACGCACTTGTCCCGATGGTCTTTATTCCCGACCCCATCACAACTGTTTCTAATGATGTACATTTAAAAAATGTATAGCTGTTGATCTTCGGTACATTATTTCCAATTGTTACTTTCTTTAAAGAAGTACAATTGATGAATGCCTTCGCACCTACTGATATCACACTGTTTGGAATTTCTATTTTTGCCAGCTTTGCACAATTTTTAAATGCTTCCTTGCCAATGTACGCAACATTACTTCCTATATGAATAGTGCGAAGTTTTTTGCAATCCTGAAATGCATTCGCTTTTATCGATGTTACTTTATACACATTACCATCTTCAGCTAACGTAATCGTAGCGGGAACGACAGCTTTTGTACAATTTTGATTAACTGGTGCTATATATTTAACGGTACGATTGTCCTCTGCAACAGAAGTTACCTGATACGTACCGGTTCCCACCTGAACGTTCATATTCACCTGTACTGGAGGAAGTACTTCCTCCTGAGACATACCAGGTGTAGTAACTATATCAGTTGCCTCTGCTCCCATATAATTACTTGCCAGCAATCCAACTGCCAACATCACTGTAGCCATTATCTTCTTCATATCTGTAATTCTCCTTAACTATATTCGAACAAAAAAATATCGTAAGTCATTCTTTCGTTTCTATTTCATTATATCTTACATAGCACTAAAACTCTAGTGGTATTTTTATTTATTGCGAGGAAATATTTTACATATGAATGATATTTTGCGTGCATTACTCAAAGGTACGGTCAAAACGTTCCGGCAACGGTAAGTCCGCAAATATAGACTGATGTACATTTAATATCATGTTTACAGCCTCCGGTACTGCTTCCTTATAGATTTCGAATAACTTTTTATTCGTTTCTTCACAGATAGGGTTGTCCATAAATCGAATGACCTGTCCCTGTATCTCGTCATAACGCCCAGTTACATGCATAAATGCAAGCAAGGTATTTTTCTTGAGCTTTGTGGGTGCCACTAACACATTTCGAATCAAAGACATATCCTTCATTGCCCGCATCATTTCTTTCTCTGTAAAATCACGATACATAATCTGCATCGCCTGCGCCGTCTCTCTATCCCTTGGAATCAAACGACTCAAATAATAACGGTGTGGATCTCTTCCTGCCCTTTTTAACAGAAACTTTTCAAATTCGCTTTCTATTTCACTATGACTTACCCCTAAATTATCTACCGATGCATTCACATATGGATGCGCTGCGCTGTCTAATGCAAAATGGCAGACACATCCCATCATATAACTATACAAACTATTTTCAATTCCGTTTTCCTTACAATACTGTATAGCAGGCTCGAATAACTTTCTCGCAGGTTCTTTATGAATTTCCACACCTCTTGTATTTACCCGGTTATAACAAGTTAAATTATAATGAAACAAAACATCCGGTCCTTGCAGACCAAAACGAAACTGATCCTGATAAATCCCCAGTCGCAAACGCATTGCATCCGGTAATTCCTTGTATACTATTTTTCCAAAACTATCATGTGCAAATCCCGCAGGCATACTTCCTCCATTCATCTGTACACAGATATGCTATCTGTCAGTACATACTTTAACTATAATGTATTTATTTCCATTTTATTCTTTATTTATTCAACGTCAAGAGATTTTTTCCATCTTAAAAAATTCTTAATCCCTTATTAAGGATTACTTTCCTTTCCAATTCGTACGCATCACTTCTTATGTACTAGTATATAAACAAATATGCAAAGAGAGTAAGCTGGATAAACCAACTTACTCTCTTATATGTGCTTTTTAAAATAATTATGGCGTTCTTTCTTCTTTTTAATTACTTCTTTCTCAACAATAATATACATATTATTTTTATCAAGATCAATACAATCTCCCTCTTTACATTGTAGAGGCAATCTGTATTTTGGTACTTTTACAATCGTTTTGTCTTCTTTTTCACAGATGGCAATGCAATTTTCAAATTTGTCAACTACTAACATTTCCTTCCCTCCAAAAATGACACTGTAAGTATTTTAGCACATTTTTCGAAATTTTCAAACCCTATTTTTGGAAGGCTGCCTCCCGCTTTGTTGCACCATGTGGTATAGGTTTCCATTCAACTTTCTTCACAAGAGCAACTACCGATATCGGCAAATATAACATCATAAATATTGGAAATGTAAATATGTAGCGTATCTTCTTTGCATTCCGACATTCTATCTTTTTCCACTCTGTTACTGTAGTTACAAGACCCACTGAAAAATAAATCAGATAATTGCTACACACTGCCATAAGAATGCATAAAAGAGTATCTTCTAAAAATGCCCAATCCATTCCACCACCTGTAAACACAGTAAACAGAAAGGTAAGCGTTCCTGTTATTATGGAACAGACCGTCAAAATACTACATGGTGCCAGTGTCATTATCATATCATATGAAGAAAAGTCACGAAGCAGGATTGCTCTTTTTAACAAATCTCTCCAATAATAGAAAAATACCTGATAATATCCTTTTGCCCAACGTAAACGCTGATTCCATGTCGTTACTATATCTACTGGCTGTTCATCATAAATCACAGCCGTTTCACAATAACCAATTTTTTCCCCGGCAATTACCTGTTCAATAGTAAATTCAATATCTTCTGTTAAAAGGAACTGATTCCATCCATCCTGTTTTTCAATAATGTCTTTTGACACAAGAAATCCTGTTCCTGATACAGAACAACTGATTCCCATAATCATTCTGGCACGATTCACCATTCTTGCCTGTTTTAAAAAACAGAGGGAACTTCCTGCTGATAACCAGTTGTCTGCATAATTCTTTGAATTGCGATAACCGGTTACTACTTTATATCCACCATTGAATGTTTTATTCATTTCTTTTATAAAGTCAGGGTGCAGTAAATTATCAGCATCCATAACAAAATACCCTGCATATCTGCCAAATCCATATTCCTGCTTAATCTTTGCCAGCAAAAACTGCAATGCATATCCTTTCCCTACAAAAGCCTTGTTTTGTCGTTCATAACAGACAGCACCTTTTTCCGTTGCTTTTCGTGCTGTCTGGTCTGTACAATTGTCAGCCGCCACAAAAATATCTATCATATCTTGAGGGTAATTTTGCTTACGAATGCTGTCTATCAAATCACCAATTACATTTTCTTCATTTCTTGCACATATCAGGACGGCATAACGATTAGTTTTGTCATCATAAAATTTCTTTGTCTTTCGCAACATACTAACTATCATATAAAATATCTGATAGCCATTACATATGGTCAAAAGCGCACCTATCGCAGCAATTAACCCTTTCATGATATATAACATTTCTATCCTCCATTACTTTTCGCATTAACCATGTAATCAAGACGTATCGTATCATGGTATTTTTAATAGCTTCCTAATATTTTCTTAAGATTTTAGAAAGGCATCTTTTTTCACGAAAAGCAGCTATATGGATATCCATATTTTTATACATATTTTTTTACCACTTCTTCTAATTGGACTGGCGGTACCGCGCCAGTGACAATTTCTTTAGCCTCTCCATCTTTAAAGACAATAAATGTAGGAATTGACATGACACGATATTTTCCTGCCACTTCCTGGTCATTATCTACATTTATCTTATACATCTGACAACGTCCTTCATATTGCTTTGCCATCTGCTCTACCACCGGTGTCATCATCTTGCATGGTCCACACCAATCTGCATAAAAATCCACTAACACCGGTATGTCAGACTTTAATACTTTTTCTTCAAACTCTATATCTTTTATTATTTGCATTTTGAATTTCTCCCTTCGTAAATTTCATATTTATCATAACTATTTCGTACCCTCATAGTTACGATTTATCTTTTATTATTTCCTCCATTCAAAATATGATACACTTCTTGAAATGATTTTTTAATTTGCCGCGCCTTTTCGTGTATTTTTGTTTTATCATACGCAACGGCCATTAATTTTTGTTGAAGCTTCTTCATATTTTCCTCCAATTCCGCCCCCCTGCGGCAATTATTCTTTTATATCTCTGTAGGCAATAAGCTTATTAATTGCATTGCCCATTCCTGAGAAGCGCTCCTCATATTCGGTCATTACATTTCCTTCTGACATCAACTCATCATGATGTAAATCATACGTAAAGGCTTCCAATATCCAGCCAGCTTCCTTCACCTGTTCTAAAGAAAATTCAAACAACGGAACATTATCTGTCTTAAATTCCACTCGTCCCTTCGGCTTGAGAAACTGATGATAGCGGGCAAAAAATTCTTTCGATGTCAATCTTCTTTTTGCATGACGATCTTTTGGCCAAGGATCCGAAAAATTTAAATAGATTTTTTCTACTTCATCTTTTTCAAATACATCTGCAATTGTTTCGGCATCCATGCGAATAAAATAAAGATTATTTATTTCACTTTCTTCTCTTTTTTGAATGGCTCTTAATAATACACTGGAATATTTTTCGATACCAATGTAATTGATATCCGGATTCATTTCTGCTAATTTCATAAGAAACTGTCCTTTTCCCATTCCAACCTCTATGTGAATTGGATTCCTATTTCCAAACAGTTCATGCCATTTTCCCTTTTGTTTTTCCGGCTCCTGTATCACGTATTCGTTACTACTGATAACTTCACGTGAGCCTTTAATATTACGCAATCGCATTTTTTCCTCTCATTCTGTCGCTTCCACGACCTCTAAATAGTCAAATTTCCTCTGATTTTATGTATATTCAGAACCAGCCAATCCTATGACGATTACTTGTAATTGCCAAGAATTCTCATATGAATTGCTTCCTCTGCCAACCCACGTAGTGCATTTTTTACTGCATTGTCATTGAGATTTCCTTCAAAGTCTACGAAGAAACGGTATTCCCACGTCTTTCCTGCAATTGGTCTGGATTCGATTTTCGTTAAATTCAAATTATTATATATAAAATGTGACAGCATACGATAAAGAGAACCACTTTCATGCGGAATCTCAAAACAGATACTTACCTTTTTGGAATTCTTTGTAAAAATTTTCTTGTTTGTCACAATAATAAATCTGGTGGAATTATTCTTATTATCATTCACACCCTTTTCTAAGATTTCCAATCCATAGGTATTGGCAGCATGTTCACTAGCAATTGCTGCCTGTGTCACATCTCCATCTTCCATAACTTTTTTCGCTGCAAATGCATTATTTTTCAGACTGCACTGCTCCCAATCCCGATGTTCCCCAAGATAGCTGCTACTCTGCATCAAGGACTGTGGATGAGAATACACCGTCTTAATATCATCAAGCTTTGCACCTGGCACACTCATCAGACAATGCTCAATTCCAATGATCTGCTCTGCCACAATACAATTTTCAAATTCCACTAACAAATCATATATTTCACTTACCACACCTGCTGAAGAATTCTCAATTGGTAACACACCATAATCGGCTTCTCCATTTGCAATTGCCACCATTGCATCACGCCAGGTATCTACATGGTAACTGTCCACCGCTTCCCCAAAATATTGTTCCATTGCAATCTGGGCATACGCACCTTCTGCCCCCTGGAATACCACTCTGGCATTCTGGGCCGGCAAATCCTCTACCTCTGTAAATGGAAGTTCATCCATTACTCCGTGTTCCGCCAGCAGACCATATTGCAATTTGCGGCTTATGCTCATAATCTGCTCAAACAATTCCTGCACAGCATGGCTGTTAAACTCATTTTTAGCAAGTCCTTGCAATGTTTCTATCTTACTATTTTCTCTCTCTTTATCAAAAACCGGTTTCCCCGTTTCTATCTTGTATTCTGCAACCTGTTTGCAGACCTCCATTCGTGTTTCATACAATTCCACAATTTGTCTGTCAATTTTATCAATTTCATCTCTTAGTACCAGTAAATCAACCAAAATTTCTCCTCCTTCACTTGAACGTACGCTATGTAATCATAACACACCCCTATTTATTCTTCAACTTCGTTTTTGCTTGCATTCTGATACACAAAACTATATAATGAAATTGTTAATAAAATGTTTATTATTATTATTATTAAGGGAGAATAACTTATTAATACAATACAGTATGCAGTTGAGGGGTGCTTATGAGAAAAAAGAAAAATACGTTTATTGTTATCGCAATTGTTGCAATTATTTTAATTATTATTATTATTCAAAGGATTCTGGATGCTGTATTTACGAAGGAATATACAAATGAACCATTTATTAGTGGTAACACCAGTAGTAATCTTCACAATAAGGGGTTATTTTGCGAATATAATAATATTGTCTATTTTGCAAATCCATATGACCAGAATGGTTTATATGCCTATGATGCCAGCAAGAATTCCATTAAGAAGCTGGCAGAAGGTTCTGTAAAGTATATCAACACGGATGGACATTATATTTACTATGTTAAAGAACCTGCCAATACAATAGAGAGTAGCGATGAAAGTTTTGCCTTTTTAAGCGGTGGCTTGAAGGGTATTTACCGTTGCGATATGCAGGGAAAAAATGGCGAAGTCCTTTCAGACAATAGTTCCAGTGTGCTTCATTTAGTGGGTAACACTTTATTTTATCAGCAGTATGAATCCGAACAGGGATTGTACCTGCATTCTTTGAAGTTGGATGGTTCTGATGATAAGGAAATTGCACAGGATGCTCTCAATCCAGCAGGCTATGCAGATGGTAAAATTTACTGTACAGGCTTTTCAAATGCAGTTAATGTACGGGTAATTGATACAGAGACAACAACACTCTCTAACATTCCAGATATAAAGGGCTATATGTGCATTCCGGACGGAGAATATCTTTACTATATGGATTTAAATCGTGACTACGCATTGTCACGCTACAACATGACAACAGGAACAATCGAACACCTTACAGAGGAACGCTTGGATACATACCATATTTGCAACGATACTATCTTTTATCAGGTAAGTCATGAAAATACACCTGGACTGTATCGCATGCATAAAGATAGCTTAGAAAGCGAATTAATAAAAGAAGGTGTATTTTGTAATCTGAATGCAGATTCTTCTTACTTGTATTTTAATAATTTTTATAATGCTGTGCCAATATACCGGGTTCCTGTTTCCGGTTCTTCAGTAGTGTCAGAGTTCACTATTGCAATGGATATTGACCAGGACTAAATGTTTGGAGATAATTTCATGAAAATTAAAAAATGTATTTCAATTGGGCTGGCATTTTGCTTGTCCCTTTCTGCTCTCGTCATAACAGCAGATGCAACTAATCGGAATTTAACGGATGAACAACGCTTAGCCATCCCTATTGAAAGTAACCTGTTGGAAAACTGGCCCGATGGTCCACAAATCTTAGCAGAATCTGCTATATTGATGGAAGCCAATACAGGAACCATTTTGTATGAGAAAAATGCCACAGAGGCAATGTATCCTGCCAGTACCACTAAGACATTAACAGCTCTTTTAACAGTAGAAAACTGTAAACTATCTGATACTGTCACTATCTCTCATAACGCTTTATTTGATGTTCCATCTGATAGTAGTCTTATGGGAGGACTTACCGAAGGAGAACAGTTAAGTGTAGAAGTTTGTTTATACGGACTTATGCTTTCCTCCGGCAATGAGATTTCTTATGCCTTAGGTGAGCATGTTGCCGGTGGTGATTTAAGTAAATTTGTAGATTTGATGAATCAACGTGCTACTGAGTTAGGTTGTGTCAATTCCCATTTTTCCAATCCTCATGGATATCAGGACTCAGAGCATTACACTTGTAGTTACGACCTTGCTTTGATTTCCAAGGAAGCATTAAAACACTCAGAATATCGAAAGATTGCGAGTACGGAGCGCTATAACTTCCCACTTGCCAACGATGGTAGTGTACGTGATCCATGGAATCATCACTTAATGCTGAAGCATAGTTCGGAATATTATTATGAATATTGTACCGGTGGCAAGACCGGTTATACCTCAAGTTCCGGTTCTACCCTTGTCACTTATGCAGAAAAAGATGGTATATCTTTAATCTGTGTTGTCTTAAATGAAAACAAACCTAATCATTGGACAGATACAAAGACATTGTTGGAATATGGATTTGAAAATTTCCAAAGAGTTGATATTTCCACAAATGAAAAAAATTTCACGCTCGGGAATGGTACTTTTTTCCATTCGGGTAGTAATGTTTTTGGAGATACACTTCCAACAATCGAACTAAACAAACAGGGCTATCTGATACTTCCTAAAGATGCATCTTTTTCAGATACGGTATCCTCCATTAACTTTGAAGAACCTACTTCTGCCGGAGATGCGAATGCCATAGCCAATTTAACATACACTTACAACGGTTATCATGTTGGCTCAACTACTATTGACTTAATTAAGAATGAGACGGAAAACTTTGAATTTTCAACCCTCACTTCTGAGCAAAAAGATAAACTTGAGAAGAAAAAAAATTCCTCTCCTATTAGCTTCATTCAGATTGATCAGAAAGTCTTATTTATTTTATTAGGAGTACTTGTTGTAATTGTTATTCTTGCTATTGTAATCTTTCTTGCAAGACGATCTATGGCTTTCAACAAAGCGAACAAATCTATCAACCAACCAATTACGATATCGCATAAAAAAGCAACAAAGAAGATTAGTAAACGTAATAAGAACGCTACCAAATACAAAGATTTACACTTTTAAAAAAATAAGCATTGTATACCTTTTCTAAGTATACAATGCTTATTTTTTCATTACCTTTTCAGCTGCTTCGAAAGCTGCTTTTCTACGTCTTTCTCTTCTACGCCTGCGCAATTCCTCCTGACGTGCTTTCACCTCCAGGGATTGCTCCTCTGACACAAGCTTTAATGTGCGAACAACGAAAATATTACTCGTTTCCGTCTTTTTCAGACGTATTTTTCCCTTCATATATCCATGCTCGTTGCAGTAACAGAGACAAAAATAATTTTTTTGATTGCTAGAAAACCACCTAATTTTTTTATGAGCGGTTTTTCCACATTTGTAACATTTTGTAGCCGTCACATCTCGATTGGACATGGCATCTTCTTTTGATGAAAACTCTCTGGAAATATATTTTGCATAACCATCAAACACATCATATATCTCCGATTTACGATTTGCCGGTCTTACATATGTGTCATAAGAATAAAATCCTAATACTGGCTTATTTCGAAGTTCCCGCAACACCTTACTGGTATAGGACGCATCCTCCAACGCCCCATGAAACGGTGCATACTTTGGAATACCCAAATAGTCCACTGCACATTCTAAACTTCTTCTCACCTTTGTGTCCGTTTCATAAGCAAGAGCAAATAATTTCTGAATATCATAATATTTAATAGGTCCATCTGCCATCGGTTCCATATGATAATATTTCATATTTTTTTGAAATTCAGACAAATCCATGGTACCCCACGTGCAGAAAATAGAATCCTCACCACACCATTTTAAAAATTCAGGAGCACATATCTTAAATAGCCTTCCTTCTTTTTTTAATGTTTCCATTGTAACTGATAATATTTCCTTCGTGTGAGCATTCAGACTCTTGTATACTAATGGCTTAATATATTGATGATATTCATCTGTCTGCTCAAAATCTTCATTTAATTTTACTGCGCCAATCTCTATAATTTCAAACCCGAGGTTCGGATTTTCCTTCTCTTTACCACCGGGACTTTGATTCCATTCTAAATCAAGTACAATATAATTCATATTCAATCCCATCCATGTCACCCACAGCGACATCATTCCCCTACACATACAGTTACTATAGTATTCTATCACATGCGCTAAATACTTTCAACTTCTCCACAGATCTTCCATTTTTTCATAGAATCATCCACAAACTCACGTCTTTCATGGGATCATTTTGTGGATCAAAATTATCTAGTACATCGTTTTACAAAAAACGGTTGTAATTTGCTAGTACGCATCAGTTTTTATATACTAGGAAATTTCATACATTACGTCATGCAATGGACCGTTGTAATTTCCTAGTATATAAAAAAAAGCCTGTAAATAAGAATTTACCAGACTTTTTTCATACTCCCATCCAGAATCGAACTGGAAACTTACCCTTAGGAGGGGTATGTTATATCCATTTAACTATGAGAGCCAGCATCTATATTCACTATATAAAAATAGTGAATATAGATTCCCTTATACTTTTACAGAGGAGGTATGATGTTCAAGACCATCATACCAAAAGTGTATACTACAGTTTCAGAAGCAATATACCATATTAGTATACCCTACCTTGCTATATTTTGCAATACATGTATTAAAATTTCTTCACTTTTTAAATACAGTCGTGACATTTCTCTACTTTTCAAAAAAATTAATTTTACCCTGAAGCCAGATAACTCCTTTAAATCGTCTGCCTATCTGAGGTTCACCTAATAAATCCGCCTTGTGAATACAGACATCAAACTCTATATCATTACATCGAATCACCATACTATATATTGGTTCACCGGTAACACTATTTTTCACTTCAGATAATTCTATAATTTCTCCCAGAACGGAGTATCGTTCACATTCCACACCATATGGCATAAAAAAGGTATCTACAAGCGTAAATATGTCCTCTTGCAATATTCTTCTGCTTACCATGGTATATATATCAATATCCTCGATTGTCAAACTCTCCATTGCTGCCTCATCTCCTCTTTTGGCTGCAGCAAGCAATTGGCACCGCTTATTGGATTTTGCGCTATCACGTCTGCGCTGTTCTTCACTTTTTTTTATAGGAAGCAGAACTGTACCAGATGTAGATAAGCCACTCAACGTAACGGTACTTCCAAGTTTCGATAAACGTTTCAACCGAAGTTCATTTTTATATTCACTAACATTCTGTATAAAGAAAATCAAAGAGACACCCAGCCGGACATCCTCACATATGCCGGCATAAGCTTCTCTGTCGAAATGCTTTTCCACTAACACATCTTCTTTAGTAGAAACACAACTGCCTTCAAAACATGGATAGTAATATTCCATATGAAATGTATCATCCGGTGCCATTTCACCACATACCATAAGCCCCATATTTTCTGTAAAACGCTTATAGAATTGGACAAATACGACACCATCTTCATCCTCCGCCATTTGAGTAGCATCGGGATTCTGCAATATCACTTCTATATATTTACAAACATCTGATTTTGATTTGCAATCAGATATTCCTATTGCTCTTAAATAATTATGCACTTTATATCCTCATCCTAGCGGATTTCTGTCACACCACCCATATATGGAACCAGTACATCCGGAATCTTAATGCTTCCATCTGCCTGCTGGTAATTCTCCAATATTGCAGCTGTCGTACGTCCAATCGCAACACCACTACCATTTAATGTGTGTACAAATTTTGCTTTATCCGTAGGATTATCCTTATATTTAATATTTGCTCGTCTTGCCTGGAATTCTTCAAAATTACTACAGCTTGAAATTTCAACATAACGGTTGTAGCTTGGCATCCACACTTCAATGTCATACTTCATCGCAGCGGTAAATCCTAAATCACCCATGCAAATTTTTACAACATGATATGGAAGACCTAATAACTGTAATACTTCCTCCGCATCATGTGTTAATTTTTCTAATTCATCATAAGAATCTTCTGGCTTTGTAAATTTTACAAGTTCTACCTTATTGAATTGGTGCTGACGAATCAGACCTCTTGTATCACGACCTGCAGAACCTGCTTCTGCACGGAAACATGCAGTATACGCACAGTGTTTAATTGGAAGCTGGCTTCCATCTAAAATCTGTTCTCTGTACATATTGGTTACTGGAACTTCTGCAGTTGGTACAAGGAAATATTCCTTTCCGTCTCCTAATACCTTATAGGCATCCTCCTCGAATTTTGGAAGCTGACCTGTACCAGTCATACTTTCACGGCTTACCATGAATGGAGGAAATACTTCTTCATAACCATGTTTTGCTGTATGGGTATCCAAGAAGAAATTCATGATAGCTCTTTCCAATCTGGCACCTAAACCTTTATAAAAATGGAATCTGGAACCAGATACCTTTGCAGCAGTTTCCGGATCCAAAATACCTAAATTCTTACCTAATTCCCAATGTGGCAATGGCTCGAACTCAAACTTAGTAGGTTCACTAAACTTGCGAATCTCCACGTTATCTTCATCAGTTGCCCCAGCTGGTACTGTTGGATTTGGAATATTTGGCAAAGTCAGCATATAATCATTCAATTCCTTATCAACTTCAGCAACCTGTGCATCTAAAACTTTTACTTTTTCAGATAATGCCTTCATTTCTTCAAAAACAGGTGCCACATCTTTTCCTTCTTTTTTCATAATAGGTACCTGCTTTGAAACTGCGTTCTGCTCTGCTTTTAACACTTCTACTTCTGCTAACAGCTTACGTCTTTTCTCATCTAAATCTTTAAATAAGCTTAAATCAAATTCTTCATTTCTTGTAGACAAAGCTTTCTCTACTTCTTCAAAATTATTTCTCAGTAATTTTATGTCTAACATCGACGTTTCCTCCAATTTTCATGCCTTTCGGCAAACTATTTTTATTATATACCAGCACTTTTCTTTTTACAAGGCTTTCTTAATCCAAAACCTCATTAATGAAAATAGACTGATTTTTCATCATATCAATGATTTCTTCTGCTTCTATAGCATTCCCTTTCTTATCATAAATAAGACGAATTACCGGTCTTTCCTTGAAATCGCCATTCTGTCTCACAACCTCAGCAATCTCTCCTGTTAAAAGCTTAACCTTTGCTCCATTTGGATATGTGGCAATCATAGAGGTAAAGCAATCACATATTTCTTTTTCGTACCTTACCCCTGAACTTACTTTTATATATTCCAGAATTTCATGAATTTTTGTCTGTTTGCATCCAATTCCACTTAATTTTCTATCAAACAGATCACTTATTGCAACAATCTGCACTTCTCTTGGCAGTTCACTTACCGGTACCGGAAATCCCTTTCTATCCAGCGTACAATGGTGCATGAAGACAATATCTTTAGCTGTTTTTGACATCCAATCAAATCCTTCTACTGCTGTATAACCATACACTGGATGCTTCTTATATTCCAATCCTATCTGATCATTTCTGTTCTCTATCTCTGTATCCATATAATTGGAATTTATATAGCGAAGTCCAATATCATGTAACAATGCTCCCGTTGCAATATCCTGTATTTTTTCTTTGTCCCATGCTAATCGCAATGCAATCATAACAGAATACACGCATACATTAAGAGAATGCTCATACACGTCCGTACTTTTTTCCCGAATGCTCAGCAAATGATTCGATACTTCTTCATTTTCCAATAATGTCTCCATAATATCTTCTGCTGTTTCCTTTAACTCAGAAAGGGTCGTATCTTGTTGATATACATGGTGTTCAAATATATTTTTTACCACTCCATGATGTTCTTCCTTTAAACTATAACATATATCTGTTTTTTCAGAATTGTCTACAATATGTACTTTAAATATGCCTAGCTCCTCTAACTTTTCTATATATTCTTTTTTTAGAACCGTTCCAGCTCCTAATAATACAATTCCATTTGGCAGAAAAATATCCCTCTCTAAATATTCTACTCCCTTTAATTCCGTTATTTTCTTTAACACGCTTCCCCTCACCCTTTTTCTTATGCTTCTTTATGAATTGCCATAAATAACGATTTTTCTTCTTCCTCTGATAAATTCACATCCGCAACCCCATTCACGATTTCTTTTACATAACAGTAATTTCCATCTCTGTTATGTACTGAATTTAACAGAAATCCATTATCCTGCTGATCCAGCATTGTCAATGCAAAGCTTAACTGTCCGCCCATTTCACGATAGGCATCATACTTCACCATACCCATCTTCTGATAAGTAATTTTGAATTTTTCCTGCAAATACTGAATTCCTTCACTCTGCTGTTTATCATTTTCTTTCAGTTCATCAACTTCTGCAAATCTTTTTATAATTACTTCTTCCATTGTGGCACCATCTGAACCACTCATAAATTGTTTATACTTCTTTTTCATTTTTCCCAACTTAACCATAGAAACAATCTGCATAATAAGCAAAATCAACACCATGCCAGCTAATCCTGCTACAATCCAATCTGTTCCTATTCCAATCTTACTAAATAATTCTTCTTTTATCATTGTTACTTCTCCACTCTATACTTCTCTATTGGTTCTGAATACTCTGCATCAAGTCTAAAATCCGCTCTAATTCCTCCATGGAATAATACTCGATTTCAATTTTTCCTTTGTTATTTTTCTTCCGGTTAATCATAACTTTCGTTCCCATGATAGACTTTAATCGTTCTTCTAATTCTTTGTAGATTTCGTTTTCTTGTCTGTCCGGTTCTTCTTTTTCCACTGGCGGCTTATTATATTTTCTTACTATTTTTTCCGTTTCCCGGACGCTTAGTCCTTCATCAAAAATAGTCGTTGCCAGTGTAAACTGTACTTCCTTATCCTCTATCGCCAACAGCGCACGAGCATGTCCCGCCGACAATTTATCATCAATCAGCATTTGCTGCACTCTTTCATCTAACTTTAACAAACGCATCACATTGGTAACTGCTGTTCGTGACTTTGATACGCGTTCTGCGATCTCATCCTGTTTTAAATGAAACTCCTCCAAAAGACGCTTATATGCCTGTGCTTCTTCAATTGGATTCAAATCTTCTCTCTGAATATTCTCAATCAAAGAAATCTCAGCTAATTCTACTGGTGTAAATTCTTTTACAATAACAGGTACTTCCTTTAATCCTGCAATCTTTGCAGCACGCCATCTTCGCTCTCCTGCTACTATTTCATAATAATCCTTCTGCTTCTGCACCAGAATTGGTTGCAATAGTCCGAATTGTTTGATCGATTCTGATAATTCAATCAAAGCATCTTCGTCAAATTTTTTTCTTGGCTGGTCTCTATTCGGCTCAATTTCTGTTATTTTTAATACATTTTCTTTCTCTTTTGGCACCGGTGCCTGTTTTGGTGATGATTTTGCAGCTACAGTTGCACTAGATGGAATTAAACTGTCCAGTCCTTTTCCTAAACCACTTTTTTTCATATTATTCGGTAATTCCTTTCGTTATTTTTTACCCAAAACTTACTGATGATTTATTACTTCTTCTGCCAACAAACGATAGCTTTCCGCTCCTGCTGATTTACCGTCATACATTGTAATCGGCAAACCATGACTTGGTGCTTCTGCCAGTCTTACATTTCTAGGAATTATTGTCTTATATATATTCTGCTTCAGATTATCCTTTACATTTTCAACTACCTGTAAAGAAAGATTTGTTCTGGCATCATACATAGTAAATACAACGCCTTCCATCTCTAATTCCGGATTTAATCTTTCTTTTACTAACTCAATGGTATGTAATAACTGGCTCAATCCTTCTAACGCATAATATTCACACTGAATCGGAACTAAGATACGATTAGCAGTTGTCATTGCATTTACAGTAAGCATATTCAAGGATGGAGGGCAATCAATGATAATATAGTCATAATCCTTTTCTATTTCACTTATCTTATTCTTTATAATATACTCTTTCTCTTCAATTCCAATTAATTCTATTTCTGCAGCTGCTAAATTTATATTTGAAACCATAATTGATATATTTTCAAATATATTTTCCATAACGCAGTCTTCTACACTACACTCTCCCAGCATAAGTTCATATACGGTATTTTCCACCTGATTTTTGTCAACGCCCAGACCACTTGTTGTATTCCCCTGAGGATCTAAATCAATTACCAGTACTTTTTTTTCTCTTTCAGCAAGAGCCGCCGATAGATTAATTGTGGTAGTTGATTTTCCAACTCCACCTTTCTGATTTGCAATTGCTATTATTCTTGCCATCTTAACCTCATTTCTGCCGTTTTTCTTTTGCGGCGTTCTGTTTCTTTCAACATGATACTGCTGTTTTGCACCAACATTTCCTTCTATATCTTATCTTGTGCATAAAGATACAGAACCATTTCTTTATCATATAAAATATATTATAGCAATTTTTTTTTAATATGCATATAGTCAATACAGCATATTTTCGTAAATGTTTTTTATTTTTTTGTAAATGTTTCACGTGAAACATTCTTGATACTCAACACGCGTGCACTACACAACTTATATCGAGACAAAATCATCTGCCTATCCCATCTCAATGCGTTTCTTTTACTTAACGACTTCATCCGCATTGCATTGTTCTTAATCGCATTTCAGATAAACAGATATTCTGCCTGATTTTGTTAATATCAACGGGTCAATACACTAGTGTTTAATAAATAACTACCATTTTATTAGAATTTTTTTGAGAGTACATAATGCTTAGCTGGTTACAATGAGAATTTTTGTATGTACTATTGTAAAAACCAACAAATGAAGATAGTAGTTGTTCCATTTAGTATGTACGAGTTCAGCTTAATCAAATAACAGCATAATATGTAAGACAGAACTGTGCTGTATTGACCAGTTATATGAAAGCATCGAAATTGCAAGCAAAAATCCTTCACAGTCAATGTGTTCTGCAAGTTCGGAGTAAACCTTGAATGGATTATTGCTTTTAACTATGATTGCAATTCATGGTTAAAACAGTAACCTATCAAGATACTAAATAGTTATCTCATTATTAACTTATAGATTGCTTATTATTAATTAATACTATTATGAATATGCTGAGTGCGATTGTTTCTGTTTCATACTTGCTTATAATTAATAATTGAATGTTTCACGTGAAACATTGGATTATTAATTATCTACGTTTCTGTGCATACTGTCTATATAATATTAAATTCTGATTTGTGGGTGGGCTAATCATGTTGGTTCCCGTCCGGATTACAGCGAAAATTGGGAAATGGGGCAGGCTCCAAGGCATAAGTGATTCTAAGAGGCTTGAATTGGTACTAAGGACAAGCGGAAAAATATAGAACTCGCAAGCTCAAACAACTATATTTTTCCGCTTAATGCACCAATCCACCCCTCTAAGAATCACTAATACCTTTCCGAACACCCCCATTTCCCAATCTTCACTGCAACCCGGATCCTGCCTTTCCGAATCTGCTATCATTTTGCGAATATAATTTCAACTTTACTAAAAGCGGATCGTGATTGTCTGCTTAAGGATATGCTATAACAATTAACGTTTTCGTTATGGTAGGCAGAGAGAGGGGCTGTAGCTTGCTATCAGAGGCTGTTGGTTAGATGTCTAGTGGTTCTTAGGGATTTTGTTTGTTGCGTTAATCGGGAAAATATAGTTGTCTGAGCTTGCGA
>JBGVMW010000334.1:0-2208 GCA_045125095.1 Lachnospiraceae bacterium | reverse complement strand
CGTTCGGCGAGCGCACCTCACGCCTAAGTCTCCCTAAGGAGTGGATTTCACCTACACTAAAAGCGGCTCGTGATTGTCTGCTTAGTAACCTTCTGCCCCTGCCACCGGCTGTTCATCGAGAATGTAAGTGTTTTTATTTACTAAAAATGCTTGCATGTGATAGTCATATGCAAGCATTCTCAACAAATTAGCTACTACGGATATGCCGATATATCCTAGAGGTTTCGATAAGGTAGTGAATTGTCAGAAGGGGCACTTCGCTGTAATCCGGAGCCGGACGGTTTAGCTACAGCCCCTTTCTCTGCCGGACGGTTTACAAAAACACTTTGATACACCTACAAATCCGAATGAGACGCATTATGCACACAATTCCCCAGAGTGCATAAGATAGGGTATAGATTCCTTACAGGATGCAGGAAGTGGTGCAATGAAGAAAGCAGTGGTAATCGGTGGTGACAGCAGACAGTTTTATCTGGCACAGTATTTAGAGGCAGGGGGACTGGAAGTAGAAATGCTTTCCGTTCAGTTGCCGGAACAGGAAAAGAGATGGATGTCGTCCTCCTGTTTAGAGGAGCTTGTGATACACGCAGATATTATCGCGTTGCCAGTTCCAGTGAGTCAGGATGGTAATCACATTAAGGGAATGAAAGAGGAGACATTAAAGGATGTGGCAGAGTATGTCACCGAAGGACAGCAGTTATATGGAGGTATCCTTCCACTGCGTTTTGTGAAAGCATGCGAAAAAAAAGGATGCAGCTGTTTTGATTATATGAAGTCTGATACGATTGCCGTGGAAAATGCTGTTGCAACGGCAGAAGGAGCTATAGCAGAATTAATCCAGCAAAGTACCGGTAATCTGCACGGAAGTCAGGTACTTGTCATTGGCTATGGTCGTTGCGGAAAAGTGCTCTGTCAAAAATTGCATGGTCTGAATGCTCAAGTGACTGTGATGGCAAGACGGGAAGAAATGAGAGCAGAGGCAGAAGCCATAGGTTTTTCCAGTCTTCCTATGTTTAACGATTGCAGGGATGCCCATTTCGCAAAATATAATTTTGTGATTAACACCGTACCATCACCCGTTCTCACGTGGGAAACATTAGGTGGTTTCAAACAAGAGGTAATCATATTAGATATTGCATCCGCACCAGGCGGAACCGATTTTATTGCCTGTAAGGAATTAGGCTTGACAGCCAGCTTATCCTTAGGAATACCGGGCAGATATGCTCCGAAAACCTCAGGAGAAATATTAGGAAAACAGATTTTGAATCGTTGTAGTGAAACTGGCTGGGAACCGACGTAGCTTATTAATTTATTGTCGTTAAGGCGACAGAATGGAGGGTAATATGTCATTATCAGGGTGCAGAATCGGCATCGGAATTACCGGTTCTTTTTGTACTTTTGATAAGATTAAAATAGAGATACAGAAACTGACAGAGTTAGGTGCAGAAGTGACACCTGTTTTCTCATTTCATACACAGATGTTTGATACCAGATTTGGGAAAGCCAGTGAATTTATTAAAGATGTAGAAGCAATTACCGGCAAGACAGGAATAAAAACGATTCAGGAAGCGGAACCGGTTGGACCGAAGAAGCTGTTTGATGTATTTGTTATCGCACCATGTACCGGTAATACATTGTCTAAGCTCAACAATGGTATTATAGATACGCCAGTTCTGATGGCAGCAAAAGCTCATATACGAAATGAGCGTCCGGTTGTCATTTCCATTTCTACCAATGATGCACTGGGGATTAATTTCAGAAACATTGGCGAAATGATGAATCGCAAATACATTTATTTCGTACCATTTTCCCAGGATGATCCCGTGAAAAAACCATGCTCTATGATTGCTCATGTAGATCGCATACCGGATACCGTTGAAGAAGCGTTGATTGGTAAGCAGATACAGCCGATTGTGATGTAGATAGAATAAAAATAACAGCCCCCTGCAAAATGTGTGTTGGCAGGGGGGTGTTTATATATCAAAAAAAGTTGAACTTTTAAAAGATAGTTTCGTTGCTCTTTATCCTCATCGCAAATTCCAATGCTCATCATAGTTATCTCCTTTCGTTTTGATTTTACCCATAGGCATTTGCGAAAGTGAAACCCATCCGCAAATTGTCAGAATTGTTTGTGCAAATAACTGCTTACTACATAGTCTATATTTGACGCGCTCTCGCTCCCTTCAAACGTAGCGGACACTAAGGCTG
>JBGVMW010000333.1:0-4416 GCA_045125095.1 Lachnospiraceae bacterium | reverse complement strand
AGGAGGTAATACATAGGATAGTTGGTTCAAATCGTTGTACACATAGTATGTGGTAGCATTATCTACTTTTTCCATGACGGTCTTACCTTGCAGGTTAGTGTAAACCACTTTGGTATTGCCATCTTCATCTGTCGTTTCTTTGACAAAAAGCGAATGTTCATCATAATATCCGTTATATTTTAAATGTCCGGTAGAAATAACTTGAAATAGTTTTATCTCATTAGAACTATTCCCTCGTGAGACAAATGTTGTCTGATGCGTACCCATGTCATTTCCAGCTTTTTGGATACCGATTAGTTCATTTTTGACTATACCATTATCCCAAGCTGTAGTGCTATAACATTGTTCTACAAATGGACGTGCGTCGCTATTATAGCATTGTATAGCAATATCTTTAAATGAACGATAAGTTAAATTATTAGTCGTTCCAATCGAAATTGGTAGCCACTCCTTAGTAGGGCGTGCATAACTATCATATTCTTTTAGCGTAACTAACGTATTTTGATTTGGCGTCTGTTTGTATAGTACCGTCAGAGTAGGACGATACATTGGGTCATAGTAGGTACGTTTGACCGTTGCACATGTGGGATTATATAATATTTGGCTTGTGTCAATACTACTCATCGCCTCACGAGGAGTGATTTCAGTTATGAAATTTGTATTGTCAGCGGATAGCCAAAGAGTATAACCAACACTTAGCAATAGAAATATTATTCGCATCATAATCATACTGTATTACTGCTGATTCTGTAATTGATAATCAAAAGATTTTAGAATATTTTTTGTACCATTAACATTCTCGTATATTTCGCTTATTCGTCCAAAATCATCATATTCATAATATTGTGCATATCCTTTCGCATCTGTATGAGAGGTCATGCCGATTAAAGGGGTATAAGTCATCGTAGTAATTTGAGCATGAGGTAATTGGCTACGTAAAGCATCAATCATTGACATATTAGGTTCATAACTATATTGTAGGGCAAGAAGAGCATCGTGTCCAACCTTATTCTCTATTGTTTCAAGAGAATCATTTTGGATTTCGGCTATAGGATACTGACCGCCATACGACCACAAGTATGTGGTCGTTATGTTTTTTTGATGATTGTGAACTTCTTTCAATTTGTTGATTTTAGGATAGTACTCATATGTCTCTACTAAATACCAGTCATTAAGATTTGATGTTGTTTGGGGAGATGTAGAGGATAGTAATGCCACTTTTTTTTCTAAAACACGCCCCCAATTATCATACTCTAATGTGTATGCATCTGTTACATATCCATTTTTGGTGGCAATATATTTTTTGATTTTGTTGGTTGATCCCCAATACTCATAATGTTCTACACACATATCGCCATCAGAGTCGAGATAACTATGCGTTTGGGGCAAATTGGCACTAGCAGAATTTTGATAAATCAAACTAGTATATGAATATGTATCACAAGTTATAACCTTATCGCTTGTTGTTATTTCTTGTGTTAGTCGTTTGTTATAAGGAATAACACGATACTTGACAATACCAAAGTTTTTGTAAGGATTCACAGAATGACCATTCCAAGTATAATGCATATGAGATTGTTGATAATCAGCTATTGGGAATAAACACCCTGGTATTTGTTTGACATTGGGTTGCTCGCTAATTAGATATGTATAGTCTGTTACTTTATAATCGTCTGTATGTTCTACCTTTTTTATTAAATCTCCACGACGGTGTCTCATGGATGTTAATTGTAACATATCAGCCGAAATCAGCGTGTCATGTAGAGTCTCATCTACATCTGACTTAGTTACTGAATCTGATGTACTAAAATAGTAATCTATTCGATTTATTTTTGAACTATCTAACATGGATATATTTGGTATTGTATGTTCTGTGACTTGTTTGTATTCAATATGTCCACCTCCGTTGAGGACGTAAGGTAATCCGTTAGATCGGAGGACTAATAATCTTGATTCATATTCTACAGAAGTATAGTCTCCATAAGGCTCACAATATGTGAGAATAGGATATTTGGCTGCATAACGCGGAGGATATGCCAAGATGCCTGTTGAAGCTCCATTTGAGTCCACATACGTATATTCCTTCGCTAGTAATTGTTGTCCCTTATCCATATATTCTATACGCTTAATTCTTACTCCACCGACATTACAATCAAGCAAAAAAGGATGCGAATAATCATATTCACCTAATATAGCATGCGCTTCTTTTCCTACAGCACTCAACTCTGAAAATTGATGTGGTTCCCATGTAAGGTTAACTTCTAGCCCTGAAGGATAAGTGATTGATTTTAACATGTTATGAGAGGCATTCCAATTGTCAGCATAACGTTCTGTATAAACCGAACCCGTCAACCCTTGAGGAATTACTCCTAAGTAGGATTTGTTCGCAAATCTACCTTCCGACAAACTGGAATAATACCCCCAATGATCTCGATTGTCGTTAGAAAACCCCGTAGTCGTAGTTGTGTGATATGTAAATTTATATGATTGATACTTATCATTACGTCCCCAATGCTTCAGTGAAGATAATCTTGCTGTATTAGTATGATCACTATATACAAATTTGAAAGATTCTATTAATGTCCTCGCTTCAGGTCCTTGCATAGCATACAAGGAAATGCTATCTAATCGTGAATAACTGTACTGATTGTATGAATAATGAAATTGTAATAAACAATGTGGCGTTTTGATTTTTGATAATAATTTATGATAAATAGTATCTGCTCCCACTCGCCTATAAGGATATTGATGATCATTATACACTTGATCGACATAACCTGGAATGATATTCCCATATGCCATTTCAATAATTGTGTCATATTGGGTATATCCATAAAAACTATGGCGTGTTGGTAGTTGTTTTTCCGTGATATAATCAAACTTGACAGTATCGTTAGCGGACGAAATAATAGAACTCAACCACCAAGCAGATGTATATAAGTGTGAATATTCTGGATTAATATCTGATGGTATCTTATTAAACACATTTTCGAGACGATATGCAAATCGTCTTTTTTCTTGGTGACTGAAAGTATATCTATGTCCTTTCACATCATTCAAGATATAATAATTTCCATTTGAAGGACTCTGAATTTTGCATCCTCCGCTAGATTGAACATATTCTGCATTTGTACCAACAAATGCCCCTGACATTCCTTGTGCGTAAAAGACATAATTATCTGGTGCCACATCCATTTTATTCTCATCATACAACTGACCATAGTGCTCCATTGGCTTCAACATGTGTCGCTGATTGGCACTATCTAAAACAGCCATTGGATTGCGAGGACGTTGGCGATGCATTAAAGAATCAATAAATATCTTACTATCTGCGTCCAACTTGTCATAGCCACGAGCCAAGCCATTAATTGGACCATATAAATCATCTGGCATCCCTCGTACGATACGACTAACCACTCCACCTGCATTCAATGTCCACCCCAAGCCAACCAATCCACATTCATCATCCACTTTGATACCACCTCCATGATAACTCAGCGATATGGGGACTTCAATGTCATTGTGTGAAATAGTAAATAATGGAATGTTGATGTTTACTCTACCTGTATATAAATCTACTGGAACTTCTGAAAATTTCCCTAAAGATTGTGCTTCAGTAGATGGGAGTGAGATTTGCACACGAGGATCTGTGTGTAGCTTATCATCTTCTGCATATATTGGCAAGAAAAATGTCACTACTACACATAAGAACATGTGTTTAAATAAGTTTTTCATACGAAAGATGCTAGAATTAAAGTTGTACATTATTCCACACTAAACTCACCAGCCATTACTGAGCCTGATTCGGTATAGATATATAATCCGTAGTCGCCTTCTTCGGGGATTGACATCGTAGTTTCGCCTTCAAACTCCTCTTCGGCAACGATCTCGCCAGTTTCGGAATCAATCACCTCCGCGTATGCGGGTGCGTCCGTACCCGTACTAATAGATAATTCATTACCATCAATGGAGGCTATGATTTGATTAGGGTCTGGTCTACCTATATTTACTTTATCCCCAGGATCATCAAAGGGTAACATCGAATACACTTCTGTTAAGAGAATCTCTTGCGCCATGGCGAACGCGGATGCATTGTACATACCTAGTACAAACAATGCGAAAATAAGAATCCGTTTCATAATATTGTTGTTTAAAATTTTTTTGCAAAGGTACAACAATACAATGAAGTGTGCAATAGAAAATAGATTTTGATAAGATTCTATGGGAGGGTATTGGGTTGATTACCAATACATTGCAAAACCAAATTGATAAGTGACGCAGAAGGCGTAATTAATCAATAGGAGACAAGTTATACAGGAAATCACCTAATTGCGCAGAGGGTATACCTAAATTTTGGGCGATACGAGTTTTGCGAACCATAAACGCAGATTTTGTAATACACATGCTACTAGCAAG
>JBGVMW010000332.1:0-1512 GCA_045125095.1 Lachnospiraceae bacterium | reverse complement strand
GTTGGAGCTGGTGTTCTTAAAAAGGTTAATCATAAAAACCTCCAATCTGTTCTTTCTATTATGTAATCTGAATTATCAAAAAATATATTACTATCATACCAAGCAGATTCGGTATGGTCAAATGGTATTTGAAATAGTATGAAAAAAAATGATAAGTACAGCTTTACAAATGGCATATATTGAACTGCTACATTTTCTTTTTATCTGTAATCAGGGATTTATAACTGTCATAAAATAGCTGTTCTTCCTTTGTTAGGGATATTTGGTTATCAATCCTTTGCTACAATACTTGAATAAAGGATTTTCGAAGCTTTCTTAACATGGTGTTACGGATTTTACGGATGTTTCTATCCGTCTGTTTCCTGAAAGATGCAATCATCTGACAGGAGTATCCACGGATGGCAAGCTGATACAAAAGCTCTTTCTGAACATCCTTCAATGCAAAAATCGATCTGGAAATATCCGCATCTGTCACAAGCTCATGCATTTCAAAAGGACAGTTAAAAACAGCATCCAGAAAATCACCTTTTTGAATCTGTTTTTGGTAAACATGCTGAATGGGAGCCGGAATGACGATCTCATCCGGTGACATTCCCTATTCAAGAGGAACATCCGACCTTCCTATTTCATGGTAGCGTTCCTTACGTTCCCGGTTGGCATCCAGCCTGTTCCACCATGTAACCACATTCTCAAAATCTTCTTCCGTTCTTGCGGCATCCTCCAGACGGGAAAGTGCTTCCCGTTCCAGCTCCCGTTTTAGCTTTTTTCTTGTTGAAGCTTCTGGTATCTTCGGTGCAGTCGATTTAATTTCTTTTTCAAGTTCTATTTCAAGTAGAGCGGTTTGTTCTTGTTCAAGGGCTTCCGCCAATTTATTTTCCATTATATCTTCTTCAAAAAAATCAGGTGTATCTTTCTTCAACAGTAACCCTCCACCCTTTCAAAAATTATTTTTCAAACTTTTCAAAAAACAGTTCCGTTTTCTGTCTGTATTTCTCCTATTGGTGAGAAAGTAATCTTATTTGTTAAAAACAGATTACTAAATTCGACAGAAAGGAGCTGGATTTTATGAAGATTTGCGTTATCCACTGCCACAATCCAACATTGATATTTTAATTGTGCCAAACAAATGTTTGTGTATCAAGTGGGAGGTGAATTTTTATGGAGCAGGCAGTAAAAACAGAACAGGGGATGTCTTCTTTTATCAAGAAGATAGGGCAGACCACCTTCAGGGTAAATGTGTATTTTGCAGAAAATACCACGGCTACTTTTGAAGATAAGCTTTTGCATCTGATGGAAAATGACATTGCGAAACGCAAGGTAAGTACATCGGATGCAGAAGAAGATACACATTCCAATCATTATTTTTATGGCTGATATATATCAGTAGGAAGGAGTTTTATATGGGTAAATCTACAAGAACCTACGAAGAAAGAATTCTGGAAAAGGATTCTAGAATTGAGAAACTTGCACAGGAGTTAAAACATCTGGAGGCACAGAGGAAGCAGCTACAGA
>JBGVMW010000331.1:0-13090 GCA_045125095.1 Lachnospiraceae bacterium | reverse complement strand
AACCACGATTGCTCTAAGCATTTTTTTCATTTTCATCATAATCTTACTTCCTTTCGCAATGTTATTAAAATAGAACAAATTACATTTTAATTAACACCTCTACTGATACCCCCTTTTTCACATATTTAATTTGGTTTAATTAAGCATAGCATAAAATATGTGACAATCAAGTATGTATGCAGAAAGTGGATATTTCTTGCAGAAAATGACCAACAAAAATCCCCTTGAATCAAACCTTAGTTCAATTCAAGAGGATTTTCTCTTTTTTAGCTTTTCATTTTGAGATTAAGTATCACTCCACATCATTTTGTTCGCTTAAATACTTACTCTAGTATACAGATAAATCCACGTTGTTACAAATGTGGGGACACTTCATATTATCTAAACTAAACACTACGCGCTTTCCCTGTTTTCCAGTCCAGACAAAAGTATTTCTGTGCTTTCTCTGTTTCTTCTATATTTTTAAAATCTCCAAGAACTTTTCTGCTGTACACCCCCTTATATGCACCGTCTCTACCCATTAATACTTGTAAACTTGTTAATTCGGCACAGTCTGCAAGTGTTGTAATACAACGATTTGCTGGCATACAATTACTTCGAATATGTCCTGTAATACTACCATGATGTGATATACAGTAATACGTTGTATTACATAAATTGGGCATACAAGTTGATACATTCTCCCAACCTTCCGTCTCAATATCTCCTGTAAATAGCATACTATTTTCCCCAAAACATATCTGATATAAAACAGATGCATTATTGATATTGTTCTTTGGTGCCTTGTTTTTTTTGTTGTAGCTGACATCCGGATACAGAATATGGATATTTTTTGTAGAATTACCAATAATCGGATCTATAAATTTAACTCCTAATGCACTTAATTGTAATAAAATACGATTATATGTAGGCTGTATCCAAGGATATTGTATATTCATCCATACTTCTGTATTGGAATCAATCCATCCTCTTTTAATTAAATATTCGATTCCGTTAATATGGTCATAGTGCAGGTGTGTAATCATTAATTTTGATATTCTGTCTATTCCAAACTTATTGAAAATAGACTGTAAACAATCTTCCAAATTAGAACTGTAATTATGCTTATTGGTAAAATCAAATACCGAGCAGTCTACCATCCACATATTGTATGAACCATTTTCGCAAAAAACGATAATGCTACAGTTTCCATGTCCAACATTTATATGATATGAACATACGTCTGATATATCTTCATTTTCTTCCTTGGGCTGATTTCCGTAATTTTGAAATCCAATCGCTCTGATTAGCTGCTTATTAAGTTCCGTATGCACAATGGATGTGGGATTATCCTCTGCTGTTTGAAATTCTCTACCATCGTAATACACAAACTCTCCTTCCGGAATCATAATTTGATTTTCCATACGCATTTCTCTCAGATTTATATCATAAGCATCAATATCATATATGTCATCCATGCTGTCTTGCATCAATATCATCTGGTCACGATATAACTCCTCTATATCATTCTCTCTCCATCCACTTAGATAATACCCATGAACAAAGTATAATCCTTCTTTTAATTCAAATTCTCGCTTCATCCTAAATTTATCATCCATATTGGAATCCCCCCGTATTATTATTTCAGCCACGCTATAACTTCATCAAAATTGTTTACATATAACTTTTCAAAACTCTTACCATTTTCATCAGACAGAAAGTCCAGAAACTCACTCATATCTTTACGGAATATCTGCCCTATTATTTTTAAATCCACGGAAGCTTTACTAACCGCCTCAAGATCATTGATTTCTCTCATTCTCTTTTCTAAATTATCATAGCGTCTCTTCCAATAATCTACATATTCCAATCGTTCTTCTGGTCCTTTATAAATAGCTGGTCCTATCTTTTCTGGTGCATCCTCACCATAATATTTTCGTTCTTTTTCACTCAGCACAACAAATAATAGCCTGTCTTTATAATGATGGTCCTTAATAATCTCTCCAACTTCATACATACATGCCTGACGTCTCAAATATGTATCACTAACAACAGTCAATACAAAGTCATGATCCTGTATCGTGTTCATAAATGCCATAAAACTGTCTTTGTACTGCAACTCTGTATATCTGGATATCCAAATCCTGTCTTTTAGTCTTTCCTTTATCTTATTTTCAATGATATCCACAATTGGTGCATCACACTCCGTATAAGAGATAAATAATGTTATAGGTTCATCATTCTGATTCACAACCTTTTCCTCAACATCATTGTTTTCATATACAAAGTACTTTCCTTCCAGCCAAATCTTTTTGTCACTTTCCGCAACTTCAATAGCAAATATATCAACACCACCTACCGATACAAAGCCATAATTTATGGATATTTCATTATCCAGCTGAGCTTTTACCATTTCTATTACACCATCCACATTAAAAGTTTTTTGACACCCTACCTTCTTCATGCATCCATTTTGTTTTTCAACTCCAAGAAATATGTATCCTCCAGTATTATTGGTCAGACCACAAATATATTTTGCAAGTTCTGTCGGGCGAAGCTCCAAAGCTCTGCAAATCACATTATCCAGTACATTATTTTCGACTATATAGGACACTCTATCCTCATTAACACCCATATTTATCACATTCCTTTCAATGGTATTCTGTTAAGACCAGTTAATTTAATGATTTTACCGAAAGTAATCTTTTGTGGTTCCTTTTTTCCATCTTCCACCCAAAGTTCCCAGTCCATAGAATAGTCTAAAATATCCATTTCTGTTCGGTAATAAATTCTGACTTCTCCACCATCGGATGGTCTTGCCAACACATATATCTGCTTTCCATTCTTTTTAACAACAAATATTGTGTCCGCAATCTTCTGTATATCCGAAAGGTCATATTCCTGTTGCTCATTCAAATATGAAAGAACATTTTTCTGAGCTCTCTCCAGAATTTTCTTTACATACTCATATGTGCTTATTTCATGCCTGGATTCCCTAATAAATTGGCTTGCAAACTCTGAATTGGAAAACGCCATATCTAATGCTTCTTGCGAATCGATTCCATATTGCAACAGAACTTCCTCCGTGACAGCTTCCTTTGACAAAGCCGTATCGACCACAGCACCCTTAGTGCCTTGCCTGATAATTGCTTCCAACTGTTCAGGGGAATCAATATCATACTTACTCATTATATTTGTAAATGTTTCTGCCTGCCTAATATTATTGGCAATGTCGTCGTCATCATACAAATAGTGTTTATTTGCATAAAGAATTGGTAAAATATTTTCCGCCTCACTTTGATGATCCTTTATCCAAAGCAAAAGTTTATGGAAAGCATTACGTATTTCCGGTTCCTTTGTATTTCTATTATCTTGCACAAATTCGGTAATATAGCCGGCTATATCCTTATTTGTTTTCTGACGATTCTCTGGAAGTTCCAAATATATCTCTTTCATCAACAATTCTTCTCTAATATCATATCCAGCAATACAGGCTATCTCCTTTAATGTTTCATCCATTTCATTATCAAGAAAGATTTTTTCCTTAATCGTAAAATTTCCATTCTGATTAGGAAGTATTGGTTTTGTGACCTTATTAATAAGATTATCCCACCCCTGCTGAACTACAAACTCTATAAATCTTGTCAAATACTCAGCAGCTTCTTCGCTAGAAATATCCAAATGCTCAGCTAGTCCAACAACAGTGCTACATTCGCTCATCCTATCTGCAACCATTGTTACTGTGTATTTCATAGCTTCATGCAACAGTTTTTCAGAAACTTCTTTGACTTCCTTCATTTCCAGTTCTAGTTTCAGTACTTGGTTCGCGTAATTGCATATCCTTTTCTGTGAATCCAAACCGTTAAAAGAATCGTTATACATAAAAGCAATTTTTTGATAAGCACGTTCTTTTACTTCTTTTTCCGCCTGTTCTAACTGTTTTTCAATCAGTTCTAACATTTGACCATTATTGATCTCTGCACAATGAAACCATTCACTACGCTCAAAATCCAAATGTAATAACTTTGCTTTTATGTCTTTTCCTAAATCCATTAGAATATCTTTGTATTCTTCCAGAATATCAACATCAAAATATAGACTAGCTACACTACAGAAGTCTCCTCTCTGATTTGGCAGAATACTTAGCTGATTATTTTTTACATATGTCTGCCATTTTTCATTTTCATCAATAAGAACATAGTATTCATCTAACCAATCTCTCCAATCAATATGATCCAATTTAGTCACTAATGTATCTACATTTTCGAAATAACTCACTTGTTCCGATAATGTTTCAAATGTATAACTGTTGCATCCTGACCATAAGGAATGATACCATTCATGCAAATCTTCTTTCTGAGGGATCATACCTGGAATCATATGACTTAATAGTTCCCATATTTTTTCACGTGTTTCTGTATTTCTATCGGAAATAATAAACAACTGTTGATCATCCCAATCATCTAACAATGCTTTCATATCTCCACATGCGTTGCAAACAATCGGCGTATGTAATATCACATCTTTACACTTGGCAATTATTTCTTCCAACCATTCTTCGTCGTACCATTCTTTCTTACCATAAGCATTCACTTTTGTAATATTATAAATGCCATTCCACTTTTTCTCTGCTACATATTCCAACAGCTTCATATATAGTTCACATGCCTTTTCTATAATATTACGATTTACTTCTATTTCTTCATCCATTCTCGCCATATTTTTACATGTCAAAAACACCCCATCTCTTGGTTCTGTGGGATTAAAATCTGGAGAACTAATTAAAACCGGAAAAGGGAAATCCTCTGTTCCAATCAAAGGGAAATCACAAAACAATTTTGATTGATTCTCAGAAAATGGAAGAATCTTCATATTATCATCCATATGCTCCAATGCTATATAAATAGAAACATTGTCCTCTGTCATTCCTAATACATATTTATTACAACAATGACCTTGCTGCTCCACTTCAATTTCAGATACAGTTGCATTTTCTAATCCACATTTCACTTCTCTCTTATACCGAAACTTCTCTCCAGTATTTTCAACAGTAATTTCCTCAATATCAGGAAGCATAGCAAGAACATATGCTGCTGATACTCTCAAACTCTCCAATCCATCTCGTGCCGTCTTCATCCCGTACTCGTCTAGCTCATACTCGAATACAGTATTATATTCGTCTTCATCAAAATCTAAGAAATCAACAGGTGTACAACTTCCCAAATCACCAACAGCCTTCTCCATAGCTGCTATAATTTCATTTTTTTCCTTTCCTGTGCGGTCTAAAGAAATAGTAAACTTAGAATATTTGTCACCAATTTTTAGAAGTCCGGAAATATTAACTACTTCTGATAACAGATGTGTAGTAATAAATCCCGTTCCAAACTTTCCGCTTTTTCTCTCACTACCATCATTACGATCCTTAGAAGAAGCCTGATTGATAAGCGATAATATATTATCCATTGAAAAAGCCTTACCATTATGTCGAAAAAACACTTTTCTCTGCATTTCATCAAAATTTATGCTTATTTTTACTTTTCCTGTAGAATTGCAGACATCTTTGGCATTCTGACATAACTCCCATATCCATCTTTTCGCACTATTCTCGTTATTGCTGTAGCGAAGCTTCTGTAAAAGCTGTACAATTCTGTTTGCAGCACCAACTCTCAAAGAATTATTGTCTGCAGCTTGTATATCCATATCAAATTGTTGCTTATTCATCCGTACCTTCTCCCCCATTCTTCTTATCAAATTTCTTTAATAATTATGTCGGTATATTAACATGTGTTTTTATATAATCAGCAACATCATCTATTTCCGGATAAATCTTTGCTTTATTTATCCCCAAACTTTCCAACTCATTTAGTAACTCAGCTTTTTTATCAATAATGCAAATTGTAATCTTTTTATTATCCAACTTTAATCGCAAATTTGATAATGTATTATACTTTTTACCACCATATGTTTCCTCAAGCAATCCACAAACAATAAATGCACCTTCTTGATTATCAATTCTTCTATTCTTCCTTGCAGGAATGCAAACAACAACATCTCTTATATCCTCTGCTCTTATTTCCGATTTAAAACCAGGACGTTCCATTCTCACCTCGTGAACAAGGCGTTCAACTTTATCATTAAAATCATTCACATTTGAAGACTTGACAAAACTTGAATGGTAAAATTGCATTTGCTCATCTTTAGTAAACAAAGGAAGGGATGCTAGCATTGCAACAGTATCACTTTGAAAATATTTTATAGAATCCAAACTCTGTGAAAAAATTATTATTTCGCCATAATACGAATGCTGGGATTCACATGCAAAATAGAGTGCAACCAATGGATTCTGAGTGACATCTAACAATCTTGTAGGCAAACCGTAGTGTTGCATTTCTGCCAGTTTTTCTATATGTGATTCTAATCGTTCGAATTCATAAGGACATTTCGCCATTAATTCTAAATACATTTTCTTTTCATTTGATAACCATTCTTCTTTTCGAAATAAAGACGGTTTCAAATCATAAGAAACTTTACTGTGTCCTCGAAAAAACAGTTTCTCCTCTTTTTTTCTAATTTGTCCCAAAAAATCTACATACTGATTAATTGAAGATATAAAATTCACCTCAACCTTAGCCGCATCAAAAACTATTCCGTTTGACATCCTGATATCATACTCTTGCTCGTGCTCATTCCAAGTTGTGTATAACTCTTTTACACAATCAAGCTTCTTATCAACAGATTTGTACATTTGAAAGATAAAATAAATAATGGCAAAGTAGTTGTATTCATCAAAAGAACTTTTATTTTTTGATAGTTTTTCTTCCAGTTCTTTAAGTACTGGTAGCATTATTTTTTCGAGTTCCTCAGTATTTGTAGCATACCTTCCTGCAAAAACTTTAGCCAATGGAGAATCTAATTTCTTTAAATTATTTTCTATTTCAGATTTAGAGGTTCTCGGTCTCCCTATTAGTGGATTAATATCACAATATCCTTCCGACTGCAATTTTTCGAACATCATCTTTTCAAAAGCGCTTTTTACAATGGCATTATGTTCTAGTTCGCCTATTTCGCTATAAATGAAAAAAAACATTTTATGCTCCTCCTTCGTATATGTCACAGTTTATTGCTGTTATAATTCACTTAATATACAACACTCTTGTCAAATTACAGATAATTTTCCACGCCTTCAATATTTGTTTTTTCATCATAATCAAAAACAATTCCCACACTATATCTTGCTCTTGTTATTGCAACATAAAATTGAGACCTTGTTTTGGGTTGCAATTTTTTTGAATGGTCCATCATCCAGTTCCTCATTGTACCGGTTGGATAAATTAGGACTCTATCATATGTCAATCCTTTAGCCTCACCCATATTTATTACTGCATATGCGTCATTCACTTTTACTGTTCTCTTCTCCCTTAGTTGCATTGGTTTAAATTTTTCTAAATATGCATCAATATCATCTGGTCTTACTAAAAAAACTCCGTCATGTCCAGTAACCTCAAATTGCTTTGTTCCAGTTTCGCCATATTCTTCATACAACTGCGATGAATATGAACATATACTTTGGTTATTTCTGTAAGAATCATTCAAAGTCTCTTTATCAATAATGCAATCTATTTTTTTACACTCACTTCTAATAAATTCTTCTATCTTACCATCTGCATACTTCTTATACTTTGCTTCATTATGCGTATGATATGTTACCTGTCTGGGATCTCCTACTATTGTCACATCACAATCCGCTTGCAACATACTTTTTATGATGTCTAAATCATATCCCGCCAAATCTTGAATTTCATCTATATATATCTTAGGATAAATCCTGCTAATTCTTTGCGAAACCCTTCCTTTAGTCTCCTTTTCACAACGACATACAAATTTTGCAATCTTATCAGAATACATTTTCATTCCATCCGTGAAATAAAAATTTCTATAGTCCTCTTCTGCATAATATACCGGACCATATTTTCCATTATATTTTTTTCCAGACTTTTCATTGACTAATATCATACCATTAATCTTATCATCTAAGACCACTCCCTGAAATGGTCGAACCCCATGCTGTAAAAGAAATGAGTACCATGTTTGTATGGTAACATTATGCGGAACACAACCATTAAGTTCTACAAATTTTTTTCGGATTTCCAGTTCATTAGCAATAGTGTATGTTGTTATTAACACACTGTCCGATTGTTGCATCGCCTGTCTAACCAAATATGTAGTTTTACCAGATCCTGCTGCCGCAATTATCAATCTATTTACCATTTGATAGCCTCCAAAATATATTCCGGTATTTCTATCTGTTCAGAAGATTCGAAGATTTTCAATCCGCATTCCGTTTTGTTATGCTTCATAAATTTCCTCAAATCGTCCTCATCCGTATAATCAGTACCCAAAATACGATTTAACTTATCTAAACCATTAGCTTTCAAAAGTTTCGGTTCTAAAGTGTTGTAATTATAATCACTCTTGCCAATCTTAAGTGTCCCTGTGTCCACAACATCATCAACACATATCTTTATATAATCTTTCTGATTTGCACCTATATAATTTTCATACTTTTTGTTGATAGCTGCCAAATCCCCATCGTTATCTGTAACAACCGCAATTTTTGTCTGAATACAATCTGCAATCTCAAGGAAACGTAAAAATGATACACCTACGGAAATCACTTCTATACCATCCTCTATCGGCAACCGCCCATCATTAAGTTGCATATATGCTTTTTGAATCACCAGCTCGTCCGAATCTCCTTCACACAAAATAGCTTTCTTACATAAAATCATTCGCAACGTATCATACCCAGCCACCTTCTTAAAGAAATTATATGTATCTTCCGATAGTTCAGAAAATTTTGTTATCCTTAAGTTATCAAGCAGCATCACTTTCCCCAACCCTAACTTATTTGCAACAAAACTACTATGTGTTGAAATAAGTATCTGTTTTTCTGCATATTGTTCCGAAATACATTTAATCAATTGATTCAATCTTGTATGTGATAAATGATTTTCTGGTTCTTCTAACAAAATGATACTTGCATTTTGCGAAGTACGTTTTGCTAATGCCAGTTCCGTCTTAACAACACATTGCTCACCCTTTCCCACATAATGAAACGGTATTTCATCCAATTGTGTAACAAGACTATTTTCCCATGCATTCTTTGTAACTAGTTCCACAGATAATGCAATTTTTTTGTCTGTCAAACTAGCATCCTGATTTATTTTGTTGTTAATGGCTTCTATTGACGGATCATTAACAAAAGTATCCCTCATTTTTCTATGTGCCTGTGCAATTGAAGTTATATCTTCCGGTTCCAATGACCCCTTTATAATTCTCGACAAATACAAATCATTTCCACTTTGATATCTATATTCAGACGAATCAATCAAACTTGATTTATAAGGTATACTACGTGTTGTGATTACATCTCTGGCAAAGGTTGTCCAAGTAATATCATAATATTCAATCGGTAAGCTTTTAACATCTCCCTGTTGCACTAATGCCTCATATTCATCTGCATATTTGTTATTAAATGCAATTTTGAAACAAAATCCTTCCGCACTGTTATCTCTATCTGAATTTGCATCACCATTCATCAAAGGATTTTCATCCCCTCCAAAAAAGATTTCTATTGTTATGTATGGAAGTGCTATAGGTGCTGTGCCTAACGAAACAATATACTCATCTACTGACTCTTTATTAAAAATATACTGTGAAATTTCATTCCAAATACTCTTTCCGCTAATAATTCCGGTTAGTGCCAGATTTATAGCTTCTAGTATTGTAGACTTTCCCGCTTCATTATCTCCAACAACAATGTTTAAACCTTCTTCAAGAGTAATTTCAAAATCTTTATAGCATTTAAAATTATGAATTTTGACTTTTCTAATAAACATTCTATACCTCCTCATATTGCTCATATGTATTTCTGCCAAAAACAACATCTTTTCCCATCATGAGAAATATACTATATTACCTATTTCTATACACTTACGTATAAATCCAAGATTTCATCTCTATTTTTTCTTCTAAGATAATATTTCTGCTTTCCTTCCCATAGCCACCGACTTCATATACCACCATATGTATATACTGCTTGTGCTCTTTCTTTTGATATTTTGTCAAATATATGCCTAAATTGTAACCTCCACTTAACTTTCTCTTTATTTCCTTATCCAAAATCTCAAAGTACTTACTATTATTATTTATTTTCTCTTTTACAATTTCGCTCATTGGAGAGTCAAACAAAAAAGTGTGATAAATTGATATTGTTTCCTGATATCTAAGCATAGCATATGGTATATTGTACTTATTTACTGCTTTATAACTATACGCATGAGATTCCATAAAAACTTCATACATATGTTCCATTACAGAATTCGGTATATTAACTCCTACAATACCTCTAATATCCTGCTTTATCCTTCTCCAATTCTTTTCAATAATTTCTTTTATTTCCTCGGACTCTTCTGTTTTTGTTCTTATTTCCGTGTTCCCCAATGGTGATGGCTTATATAATGAGCAATTTTTCATCTCAGCCTCATTCCAATACGGAAAGCCTTCTACCGCTCGACCTGTATGTTTCCCATAAAGAGTTACTTTATGGGTTACATTCTGCATCATTTCTTCCCCATACATATTGACAATCTGAATTGGATTTCCACATTCAGGACAAATCGCATACAAAGAAAGTCGTTTATCCTTATTAGTTCTGTAATAAGGATAATCATGGCATGTCTGTTTTTCAAATTCATCTACTGAAAGTTTCAGTGCCTTTCCTTTTTCTATTGCAAAAACATCCATATCATCAAACCTCCCGATTCAAACTATTTTTCTTTTCTGCTCTTTACCATTTCGAAAAATCTATTAAGTATTCCTATCCCATCCCAAGGACCAATCGAACATAAAAATCCAGGATTCTCCCGATCTGCTTCCATACGTAGCTTATCAATCAGTAAAATATTTTCAACCTGAAGCTTTGATAAACCTTCAACATCTCTTCTACGCTGATTTACACTTGTGGAATTTATATACTTAAACAGTTTTCCTAAAATTCCTGCTACTACATCCGATAACTGCACGAATATGTCTGTCTCAGATTTCACAAACTTGAAATTATCTGCCATATTCTCCCCCATTGCTATCTGCTTATTTACTATATCCTGTACTGTCGTTTCCTCATCAAATATGTGCCTTGACTTCTGATATTTTCGGATAGGGTCAGCATAGAATTCCGCATAGTTTTCCTGCATAACATAATCATCGTTATCATGTAAAAATACTAATTCATCACTCTCTGCTGCCCTGGCAAGCATTCCGGCTAGAAACTTTTCCTCTTCCTTCATTTCTCTCCTGCTCCCGAGCAAAAACAGTAAGTCATTACAAAATGCTTCTACATCCTCCCGCTGTATATTGGGGTACTTATATTTGAACATCAAGATTTGTAATGCGTCTGCTTTCCCTTTAAACATATAATAAAATACACTCTTCATTTTAAAATAGTCATATCCAAATTCACTTATCTCATCAGGTTTTACAATGGAATCGAATATTTCAACAAGTGTATAAAATAAATTATTCACATTAGTGTAATGAATATAAAAAGGCGATTTATCTATCCATGATAAAGTTTCAAATAATCGTCTTTCCTTCACACACTGCAAAAAATCACCTTTTGCATACAGATTTTTAAACTTAATCTCTTCTACATTTGCTTGCAACTTTAATGGTTTGCGGAATGTTTCAAGCGAAGCTTCTACTTTTTCTTCCTCTTTTCTTACTAACCCTGCCAGCACAAAGTCAGCTGTATGATCCGTATTAAACTGCTGCTTACTATCATCAACCCAAAACTTTCTGCAATTATTACTTTCATCATAATAGAACACATACTTCGTTTGATTGTTGATCCCCCACATATCACACAGTTCCTGTTGCATGGAAACTAATGGATCTATATTCTTTTCTTCTGCCATAGAACGAATACCTCCCATATCAGAATTGTTCAACCTCTTCCAACACTTATATTATAGCACTTGAATATACCTTTTTCTATTCTTTTAAACACCAACGACCTATTTACAATACACAATGTGCATTCCACATTTTACACATTACACACGCTTCCGTGTTTTGAAAGTCTTTCCACTCATTGTCGATATAAATAAGAGGTAAAATGGATCAGGTTCCTAATAACTCTAAAAACAATAACTGAATTATAAAAAGGAGATACTTACACATGAATACACTTATTCCCATTACTGAGAAATACCTTGGATACTGTAAATCACAGAAAAGACTAGACTATAAGACAATTAAAGCATATCGAATTGATTTAAAACAGTTTACATCCTTTTACAACAATACAGATATACACACTTTATCTGCAGCCGATATTGAAAACTTCATCGGATATTTACATCAAAATTTCAAACCAAAAACAGTAAAAAGGAAATTAGCCTCGTTGAAAGCCTTTTTTCACTATTTAGAATACAAAAGTATTATAGAAATAAACCCTTTCAATAGAATTAAAACAAAATTTAGAGAACCATTGCTTCTCCCTAAGACAATTCCTTTACATATGGTTGAAAATCTATTATCAACAATGTATAAAGAATACTCCCTTGCCCATACTGCTTACCGAAAAAAACGTACACTCCTAGATATTGCTGTTTTAGAAACATTATTCTCTACCGGTATGAGAATTTCTGAGTTATGTAATTTAAAAAGTTCTGATGTCGATATGCATGATGCAGTAATTCGAATATATGGCAAAGGAGCCAAAGAACGAATAATACAGATTGGGAATGAAGATGTCATTAACCTACTTAAAAGCTATGAAAATGAATATGTTTCAAAAATACAAGATAGCGGTTATTTTTTTACAAACAAAAATGCAACACCACTCTCCGATCAAGCGGTTAGGCGAACCTTATCTCCTGCTAATGCTAAGAGGATATATTGTATCTTGCAAAGTTTATTTAAGTTTGCTGTCATGCAAGGTTGTATCAAAGAAACACCTTGTAAGAATGTCTTGCTACCTAAGAAGAACCCACTAGAGGAACAGAAGCAAATGCACCTAACCGCAGAGGAACTTCCAAAGTTCTTAGAA
>JBGVMW010000330.1:0-25912 GCA_045125095.1 Lachnospiraceae bacterium | reverse complement strand
TGGCGTATTTACAACAGATAAAATGTGAGAAAAGAACGACCATGATTTACACAAATCATAATCTGATGGAGGTACAACGACTCTGTGACAGGGTTTTGCTAATTGATGAAGGAAGAATTATTTTTGACGGAAGCATGGAACGAATCATGAGGGAATATGCACCGCTGTATCAATTAGAAATGATATCAAAGGACAATCTTTTTCCGGATTTCGAGGATTTGCCGGTTCGAAGATTGGTGATGGATGGAGAGAGATTTCGTATCTATTTTGATAACAGGGAAATAGAAAAGACAGAACTGGTCAGGTACGTCACGGACAAGTGTGTGATAGAGGACTTAAAACTTGTGGAGCCAAATCTGAAGGAGACAATCAAAGAGATATATAAGAGGGAGGAGTTTTACAATGGAGAACATGATTGAGGTCAGCAATGTAAAACGCTATTACAAAATAGCAAAGCGTAATGAAGGCATGGGAAATTCACTAAAGCACCTGTTTCGGCGTGAATATGTGGTAAAGAAGGCAGTGGATGACATCAGCTTCACAATCAAAAAAGGAGAAATTGTGGGATTCATTGGACCAAATGGTGCAGGAAAATCCACTACAGTCAAGATGCTTTCGGGCATTCTGTATCCGGATGACGGTAGTGTCATAATTGATGGCTTCGTACCTTATAAACAGAGAAAGCAGTATGTCAAAAATATCGGTGTTGTCTTTGGACAGAAATCGCAGCTGAATTGGGATTTGCCGTTGATTGAAAGCTTTGAACTGATGAAGTACATTTACAAAATACCACAGGATGTTTATGAAGAAAATTTACATAAATTTACCCGCTTACTGGACATGGAGGATTTTATCAACCAGCCGGTAAGGCAATTGTCATTAGGACAACGAATGAGAGGAGACATTGTCGCTGCACTGCTTCACTCACCGGAAATCGTTTTCTTTGATGAACCGACCATTGGATTAGATGTAGTCGCAAAAGAAAAGATTCGTGAGTTTGTAAAATACATGAATGAAACGGATCAGACCACCATTATTTTCACAACTCATGATATGCAGGATATTGAAAAAGTATGTGAACGGCTTATCATTATTGATGCCGGCAACAAGATATACGATGGAAGCATTGAGGAAATCAAAAGCAAATATGCTAATACAAAGACGATTGAAATCCTCTTAGAAAATGGACAAAAGGAAATAAAAACGTTTCAAGTGAATGAAACACCTATGAATGAAGTAATGGAACAGCTGTTTTCGGAGCATTGCATAAAAGATATTTCTATCTGCGAGCCGGAAATTGACGGCATTATTCGTGATATTTATGAGGGAAAAGTTTCCTTAGAAACAGCAAAGCGGTAAGGTAAATATTGCCTGACAGAATACTGTTCATGAAAACTTGCTCCTATTACCGTATTTCAAATGGAGGAGAAACCTATGAGAACCTATATAGAATTTGCCATCAAACAATTTCAAAATAAGATGGCATATAGACTGGAATTTTTTATGGGAATCGTAAATACAGCGATGACCATAGTAGTATATTTGTGCATTTATCGTGCATTGTATGGGAATGCAACTGAAATGAATGGTATTACATTTCCCATGGTTGCCACTAACTTTGTTATTTCTTTAGGATTAGACAATGCATTTAAGTACAATGAAATGTTTCTGCAGGATAAAATACATGATGGCACAATAACGAATGAATTTTTGAAGCCGGTTAATTTTACCTTGCGAATGTTATCTGAAAATATTGGAGAAGGTTTGTTTAAAATCGTATTTAATTGCTTACCGGCAGTGTTATTTACTGCGTTATACACTACCCTGTGTCCACCGAAAAGTGTCATTCATCTTTTGATGATGTTTGTAAGCATCATGCTTGGATATCTGATATTGTGGCTGATAAGCTTTATCGTACAGACATGGAGCTTTTGGTTGTTTAGTGTGTGGGGCATTATCACGATTAAAAATGTATTTGTAAATATTCTTTCCGGTGCGTTGTTACCCTTGTGGTTTATGCCGGAAGCCCTTAGGAAAATGATTTCCTTCACACCATTTGAATCCATTTATTTTACACCAGTGCAGATTTATCTGGGTGAATTAAGCGGAATGAATATGTTATCTGAAATGGCGATACAGCTTCTATGGATTGTGATTCTGGGAGTTATTGCAAATGTGTTCTGGAAAAAGGGTGTTAAAAAACTCGTAGTACAAGGAGGTTGATGTAGTGGGAGAAGTAAGAATTGCACTGCAATCGCTAAAAATGAGTATTCACACAAGAATGCAGTATCGTGTAGATACCGTAGTTGCCACACTGGCTGTTTTTGTGAGAGAATCCACAAATATCATTGTGATTTATTTAGCGTTGCTTAAGTTCGATAAAATTAAAGGATGGAATGTAAATGAGATGCTATTTCTGTTCAGCATTTTATTCTTGACCTATGCTTTGGTGGTTTCTTTGTTTGCGGATTTGCGGGATTTCTCAAGCATGATACGGGAAGGAAGGTTTGACAGGCTCGTAGTAAGACCAAGAGGCTTGTTATTTCAATTGATACTCAACAATGCGGACTTGATGGCATCGGCAGGACACGGAACACTTGGGATTGTCTTGTTTTTATTTTCTGCCGGCAGAGTGGGAATACAGTGGGATGTATTGACGATCCTCTATTATGTGGGCGCCATTATTGGCGGTGTGCTGATACAAGGTGGCATGTTTATCTTTTTTTCAGCACTTAGTTTTTATTTTGTAGAAACCAACAGTATCCGGGAGATTTTCTATTGGAATATGAGAAAATTTGCCGGCTATCCAATCAGCATTTACAGCAAATTGATACAGGGACTTATGATTTATGTAGTGCCGTTTGCATTTGTAAATTATTTTCCGGCACAGTATTTACTTAGGAAAGAAGATATGGAAAACTATAATGAGATGTATATGTACATGGCGCCGGTGGTTGGTGTTGTGATTTATATTGCTGCGTATGTGTTCTGGCGAATCAGCGTGAAGCGATATAAGAGTACAGGGAATTAGTGTATAAGACAGCATTTATGCAGTGGATAATTATACAAATGATGTACTTTACTTTTAAAAATATACTGATATAATGACAAGAGAAAATAATTAGGTGACTTAAACGAAAAAATCAAAGGAGTTACATCATATGGTTTCACTTTTATTAGCAATTATTTACATTGCATTTATCAGCTTAGGCCTGCCGGATTCCTTGTTAGGTTCCGCATGGCCTGTAATGTATAAGGAACTGAATGCACCCATATCCTATGCCGGAATTATTTCTATGATAATTTCTGCTGGCACCATTGTTTCCAGTTTATTTTCAGACAAAATCACGAGAAAATTAGGTACAGGATTGGTAACAGCCATTAGCGTCTTACTTACAGCAAGTGCATTGTTTGGATTTTCCATTTCGAATTCTTTCTTTCTGTTATGCCTGTTTGCCGTACCCTATGGTCTGGGTGCAGGTGCAGTAGATGCAGCATTAAATAACTATGTAGCGTTGTACTATAATTCCAGACAGATGAGCTGGCTTCATTGCTTCTGGGGTGTGGGCGCTTCCATAAGCCCATATATTATGGGATATGCCATAGGTGCAGGGCATGGTTGGAGAAATGGATACAGTATGGTGTCTATCATACAGATTTTTCTTACCGTGATTTTATTTTTATCGTTACCACTTTGGAAAAGGAAAACGGTTGTTACACCGGAGGGTGAAGATTACGAAGCACCTATAAGTCTTAAGGACGCTTTACGAATAAAAGGTGTTGTATTTGTATTAATTTCCTTTTTTGCCTATTGCGCCTTTGAATCAACGGCTGGTCTTTGGATAAGTACCTATCTGGTGGAGAACCGTGGCATGAATAGTGAGACGGCGGCCAATTTTGCATCACTTTTCTATCTGGGTATCACTTTTGGACGTTTCTTGTGTGGCTTTATTGCAGATAAAATTGGGGATAAAAACATGATACGAATAGGTGTAGCAACTATGTTTGTGGGTGTAGTGTTCATTGCGCTTCCTATGAATGTAACGATAATAGCGCTTATCGGACTTATGATTGCAGGTCTTGGTGCAGCACCCGTGTATCCATGCATCATTCATTCCACGCCGAACAACTTTGGCAAAGAAAATTCTCATGCAATCATTGGGATACAGATGGCGAGTGCCTATGTGGGTAGCACCTTTATGCCACCGGTGTTTGGATTTCTTGCAGAACATGTAGATGCTGCGATTTATCCATTCTATCTGTTGATATTTGTTGTGCTGTTGTTTGTTATGTCTGAGAAAGTCAATCGGGTGGTAGTGAATAGATAACATAATAAATGGCATTTTAAAATCAACCACGTGTATTAGTAAACCGTCCGGCAGAGAGAGGGGCTGTTGGTTGCCCGTCCGGCTCCTCCGAACAGCCCCATTTCCCAATCTTCACTGCAACCCGGAGCCTGCCTTAATGAAGCTACTATAATTTTGCGTATGGAATTTTACCACAAAAAGCGGCTCGTGATTGTCTGCTTAGGAATATGTCATACCAACAAATCCGAATTTGCATCAGCGGAAGTTGACTTGCTCCTACCCCTGTGTAAATCGGGACAAGAACTGTCTTGTACGCTCCTCCTTCGGGTTCTCAAATACATCAATTGGATTACCCTGTTCCAAAATCCTTCCATCATCCATAAAAATCACATGGTTCGCCACATCTCTGGCAAATGCCATTTCGTGAGTTACAATAACCATAGTCGTATTCTGTTCAGCCAGTTCCTTCATAACCTTGAGCACTTCTCCGGTGAGTTCCGGATCTAATGCAGAAGTTGGTTCATCAAAGCAAAGAATATCCGGCTGGAGTGCAAGAGCGCGTGCAATCGCCACACGCTGGCACTGTCCACCAGAAAGCTGGTGTGGATAGTTTGTCATACGTTCAGATAGTCCCATCTGTTTTAAAAGAGTTTCTGCCTGAGCCTTAATTTCCGCGTTAATCTCTTTTTTTCGTGCCTTATAATCCGGTTGTTCCTTTGCTAACAATTGCTTTGCCAACATAACATTTTCCAATGCTGTATACTGCGGAAATAAGTGAAAGGACTGAAATACCAGACCAAAGTGAAGACGTTTTTTTCGAATTTCAGATTCCTTTTGGGTAGCAGGATTATCAGCATCAAATAATGTTTCGCCATTTACACGAATAATTCCGCCAGTAGGACGCTCTAAAAAATTCAAGCACCGAAGAAGCGTTGTTTTTCCGCTTCCGGAAGAACCAATGATAGAGACAACCTGACCTTTCTCTAAAGAGAAGCTGATGTCCTTTAATATTTCCGTACCATCAAATGATTTGCGAATATGTTCTACTTCTAAAATTGACATAAGTGCAGTTCCTCCTTTATTTAAAGTAATCCAGTTTTTTCTCCAATCGTCCAAGCAGGACTGTCAAAACACCATTGAAGATAAGATAGTAAATAGCTGTGAAAAACAGTGGCCAGATGGCACCGGAAATGCCTTGTGATCCTTTCATAAATGCCTGTCCGGCCCAGATAATTTCCTGTAAAGCAATGATGCGTGCAAGAGAAGTATCTTTTACCAGAGTAATAATTTCATTGGACATTGGAGGTACAATGCGTTTAATCATCTGAAGCAGTGTGACCTTGAAGAAAATATGTCGCTTTGTCATACCCAGTACAAGACCGGCTTCTTCCTGCCCCACAGGTACACCCTGAATTCCACCACGGTAAATTTCAGAAAAATAACAAGCATAGTTTAAAATAAAGGACACGGATGCCGCAAAGAAACGTCCTGTTTCACCGCCGCCCCAGATAGGGTTATGTAACACCAGACCAGGAAAATAATAAATAATCAAAAGCTGAATCATAAGAGGTGTACCTCTGACAATCCAGACAATGATTTTCGTAAAGTAACTTAATGGCTTGAACTTAGACATTGAGCCGAAAGCGATAATCAGTCCAAGGGGAAATGCGCCGATTAGTGTTACAAAGAAAAGTTTTAATGTCTGTAAAAAACCACTGTTTAGTGCTTCTATGACAATGGGAAGTTGTTCCAGAAATTGTTCCATGAGTTGTTCCTACTTTCTTTATTTCATGTTATTTGTGTTTGTTAATGACTCGTAGCTATGAAGTACGGAATAGTTACAATTACTCTGATACTCTAAAAAATAGAGGGTGGAAAAGATCCACTCTCTATTTATATATACGAGGAAATTACTGTTCAATTAGTGCAGCCTGTACACCATAGGTTTCTGCGCATTTCTGCATGCTTCCGTCTGCATAGCTTGAAGCAAAGAAATCGTTCAGCGCAGCAGCAAGGTCAGAACCTTTACGGAATCCAACACCATATTCCTCGGAGTTGAGTCCAACTGTATAAGTTAAATCCCCATAGCTTGTATCATCGCCCACCATAGAAGCAGCCATGAGAGAATCAATTACAGCAGCATCAGAAGTTCCGGCAGCAACTTCCATCAAGGCATCTGCCTGTGCTTTCACAGCAGTATAGTTAAGACCAAGAGCAGATACTTGTTCTTCGCCGGCACTTCCTGCCTCTACAGCAAAGGACAAATCAGAAAGACTGTCTACTGTCTGATATAGCTCTGCTTTGTCTTTTGGAACAATTACAATCTGTGCATTGTTGCAGTATGCTTTGGAGCATTCCATAGCACTTTTTACTTCATCTGTCAATGTCATACCATTCCAGACACAATCAATGGTTTTTCCATCAAGCTCAAGAATCTTGTTGTCCCAGTCGATTTCAACGAATTCTACTTCTACACCAAGACTTTCAGCAAAGGCTCTTGCCATATCAGCGTCAAAACCAATCCAATCGCCGTTTTCATCTTTATAATCCATCGGTTTAAAGTCTGTGATACCTACTACTAACGTTCCTTTGTCTTTCACATAAGCCAAATCACTTTCGCTAGAAGTGTCTTCCTTTGAAGTAGCAGCAGAGTTACCACATGCAACTAAGGACAGTGACATGAGAAGTGTCATCATAAGCGTAAATAATTTTTTCATAGTACAAATTCCTTCCATAAGAAATATATAAATAATTGTTACGCCATTATACTAGCAATCTACCCTGATAAAGTCAAGTGATACGCAAAAAAATGTCGGATTTTTGGTTGTGAGAAGTTGGGGTTTGGGGAAATGATAGTATTTTACATTGAACCAATTGGTTGTAAAAAAATAAAAACATCGTACATATTAAGATGCATAAATCCCCAAACTTTCCACATAATAACTTCATAATCAATACTGATGTTATGGAGGAAAATTGAAATATGAAAGCAACAGGAATAGTGAGAAGAATAGACGAAACTGTCGCAATAGAGCAAAGAAAAATGTAGTAATGTATCAATATATATATCTACAAAATGTCAAGTAAAAAATCTTTTTACTTGACATTTTTAAATATTATCAATAGACTATGTAGTAAGTAGCTATTTGCACAAATAATTCTGACAATTTGCGGATGGTCTTTACTTTCGCAAATGCCTAATCTATTTTTGAAAAGAAAAGGAGGTACAGAAGTTGAAAAGTAGTATGATTATCAGAAATGCATTGGCTCATTATAATGAGAATGAATTGATATTTGCAAGTAAACTGTATAGAGAATATTTGAGTGAATATATAAACGAAGCAGCATATTATAAAATGTTGGAAAGAATGTGTAACTGCGGAGAACTTGGAAAAGTGGCAAAAGGTATTTACTATATACCTAACATTAGCAAGTATGGTATTATTCCTCCATCTGACAGACAGATAATAGAGGCGTTTACAAAAAATGAAACCGGTATGGTGGTAGGATATTCTATGTATAATAATTTAAATTTGACTACACAGGTTTCAAAAACAGTAAATGTTTTGTCTTCTGCACTTGAGGGATTTTCAAAAACTATAAGAAATGTTTCTGTTAAGCAGGTTCAACTTGACTATTCAGAAGAAGTAAAGAACATGATAAAAGGGTTAGAGGTGTTGCAGAATTTTTATGAAATACAAGATATTGATTATGTTGCATTTTTAGATTATTCCAAGAAAATTGCCGCTGATTATCAGAATGATGTTTTTGAAATAGTAATATCAAAAACTTCATATAAAAAATCAACAATAGCTTTTTTGCGGGAAATATTAAGATATTATGAGGTCGCAAACAATTTAGAGAAGCATTTGTCAGCGTTGTCGACCTACAAGCATCCACGAATGGAGGAATTATATGAAATTGCAGGAGTATCCAGAAGAGTTTAGAATGTTGATTACGCTTGTTGCAGAATATATGCATTTGCCTGAATCTGCAATTGAGAGAGATTATTACATTGTTATGTTGCTCAAACATCTGGCGGACAGTGAATTTGCAGAGCAATGTGTCTTTAAAGGCGGAACATCATTAAGTAAATGTTATCCAGGTTCTATTGAACGATTTTCAGAAGATATTGATTTGACCTTTTTGGGGATGGATTTAAGTGATAAAGTATGTGATAAGACAATAAAGAAAATAGAAGAGATTATGACGGTTTCGGCAAATACAGAAAAAATTGTTAATGAGCGTTCAAATCGTAGCAAAAGTATGTATGTGTGGTTTGATAATAAAGATAATAAAGTGAAGCTTGAAATTGGTAGCAGTGTTCGTCCAGATCCATATAGTAAGAAATCATTTAAGACATATATACATGAGTTTTTAGAAAAGAATAATGGAGAAGATGATATAAAAAGATTTGAATTAGAAAGTGTTGAGCTAAATGTTTTAAATATCGAAAGAACTTTTGTAGATAAACTGATGTCTGTAAAAAGGCATGCGATATGTGGAAGCTTAGGAAATAAGGTGCGACATATATATGATGTGACCAGATTATATGCATTGCCTGAAATTCAAATTTTTTTAAGTGACACAGAGGAGCTAAAAAGTTTAATGAGGGATACAAAGGGTACAGATTCTTATTATTTAGGAAAACGCAATATTAGTAAAGAATATGATCCGACGGAATCCTATAATTTTATGATTTGGAAGAATCTTTTTACAGCGGAAATTAGAAATATCTATGAGAATCTTCACAAAGAACTATTATACACAGACGAAAAGCAGAATTTTGAAGATGCATTAACAGTGTTTGGTAAGGTGGATGCAAGATTGCGGGAGATTGGAGAATAGAAGACTATCTGCTACCGCATCGCTTTGCAGATAAATAAATATCCTGTGTGGTTTTTACTAAATATCAGGTTAAGATGCATAAATCCCCAAACTTTCCACATAATAACTTCATAATCAATACTGATGTTATGGAGGAAAATTGAAATATGAAAGCAACAGGAATAGTGAGAAGAATAGACGATTTAGGTAGAGTAGTGGTACCGAAGGAAATCCGAAGAACATTGCGAATTCGAGAAGGGGATCCATTAGAAATCTTTACAGACAGAGAAGGAGAAATTATTTTAAAAAAATATTCCCCAATCGGTGAATTAGGAGAGTTTGCAAAGCAGTATGCAGAATCCTTAGCACAGACAAGCGGTCATTTGGTATGCATAACAGACAGAGACCAGATTATTGCCGTTTCCGGCGGTAAGAAAAATATGATAGGAAAAAGTATCAGCAAACAGTTAGAGACTGTCATTCAAGAAAGAGAAGCCATTATCGCAGCAAAAACGGATCGTTCCTTTATTAAAATAACAGACGATAATTTAGAGGATATAACAGGAGAAGTCATCATTCCCATTATTTGCGAAGGAGACGTTATCGGAAGTGTAATATTGTTGTCAAAAGACACCAGAACCAAAATGAGTGATGTGGAGCATAAATTAGCATCGGCAGCAGCAGGTTTTCTGGGAAGACAGATGGAAAGTTAATAAAGAAAAACAAAGCAAGAGGGCATTCGATTGTGAATGTCCTCTTGCTAAAATAAGCATACATAAAATCAAAATCCATCACATATAGTAAAAAAAAGAAGTGTAAATTGGATAAGCCATGTATAAAAAAATCATACTTGCATTGGCGTTGTGTCTGCTACCTTATTTCGTGACAACATTATTTCACAGAGACATACAGGTAACGCCCATAGAACAAGTGAATATGGAAGCACTATATATAGTAGGAAAAACCATGGGACAAATGCCGGTCACATATGAAAAAGAAGCATTGAAAGCCCAGATGGTATTGGTGCAGACTTCCTATTATAAAAGGAAAGCAGAGGGGATATCCTTGTCTGCCTGCATGGAGGACGAAGACTATATTTCCATGGAGGAGGCAAGGGATATCTGGGGGCAGGAACAGGCATTGCAATACTATCAGGATTTGACCTTATATTATGAGGAAATAAAAGGTGTTACTGCCACGTATCAGGACGCATACATAGAGCCGGTGTATCATCGCCTCAGTGCAGGCACAACAAGAACGGGTGAGGCTGTGCTGGGTGAGGAGTATGGATATCTGCAGGCGGTATCTTCCAGAATGGATGTCGAATCAAAGGCGTACTTGAAAACGATGCAAATGAGTTATGAAGAATTGACAAATACACTTGGTACACACATTGAAAAAGGAAGTTTGTGGATAGTTGAGGCAGATGAAGCCGGTTATGTGGACAAAATTTCTGTAAATAACAGTGAAATGACAGGGGAGGAATTTCGGAAACAATGCAATATAACTTCTGGAAATTTTACAATAGAAGAAAGAGAGAAGGGGATTGTATTTACTATTAAGGGGGAAGGACATGGATATGGACTTAGCCAATACGGTGCGAACCGCATGGCAGGAGAAGGAAAAAACTATGAAGAAATTTTAAAGTATTATTTTTCAAATATTCAGCTTCATTCGGTATAAAGAACAAAATCCTGTTAAAACTATAAGAGAAAGATAGGAAAACAGGAGGAATGGTAAAATGAAAGGAAAAGTATCCTTATTAAAAGACAAAGCATTTTTAGGCGCCCTGCTATTGTGTTTTGTGGCAGCGGCCGTATTAATTGCAGCAAATTATTATGATATTCAGCAGAAGAAAAATGACAATTATGTGGATCTGAACAATGTGAATCAGGGTGGTTCCCAATTAGCAGAAGCCAGCCCGGAAAATGCAGAAGAAAATACAGCAACACAGCAGGATGAAATGTTTGGACTTGACAACGTGATGGATGCAACTGATGAAGTACAGCAAATCGAAGAATCAGAGATGGAAGAAGTGAGTGGTAATTCCGTCAAGAACGAAAAAGACAATTTTGATGAAGTACCGGGAACGACACCGGGGGATGCACAGAGTGTATCTGGTAATGCTGTAAATCATGCAGTAGAAAATATATCGTTTGATGAAAATACCATTATGAAATGGCCAATCAAAGGAGAAGTTCTAAAACCATACCATATGGATTCTATGCTGTATTTTGAAACATTAGATCAGTATAAATATAATCCGGCAATGTTGATTAGCGGTAAGGAAGGCGATTCTATAGTGGCAGCTGCCGCAGGTAAAGTTGTGGAAGTTCATGAAACAGATGAAACAGGTCTTACAGTGGAAATGGATTTAGGAGATGGCTACCGGGCTGTATACGGTCAGTTAGCTTCTGCAACGGTTTCTAATGGACAAACGGTCGAGGAGGGAGCCACAATCGGTACACTGGCAGCACCAACCAGATATTATAGCCTTGAGGGAACACATTTGTATTTTGAACTGCGAAAGGATGGAAACGCAATCAATCCAGAAGAATATTTAGAGTAACATATTTGGGAAAACAGCATAAAATATAGCAGGAAGGTGAGAAAAACACGTACATGACAATTCGCAATCGATTTTCTTACAAGAGTAGTCAGCACACCTTCCTGTTAAAATATTTTATCGATTGCTTCTATTATAAAAGCCGTGTAAACGGCAAACAAGGCTCTGGAGTGCTATAATACTCCGGAGCCTTTTCTTTTGCTAAACGCTCCAGTTTTGGAGGAGCAGTTGCTTAATAAATAGATAAAAATGAAATTTGTCGAAACAAAATGCGGATGTAACACTTTCTAATAAACTGTTACATCCGCATCAATATCTTCCATTGATATTATATATATCGGTAGCTTGTACAAATACTTTATACCTTTTTTGAAATTTTTTTAAAAAAATTTCTTTTCAAAGGAAATGTAACCTCTACCATAAAAATAAGGTAACTATAAATTTACTCTTTGGTAGAGAGAATCCCTGTCATCCTGGTCAATACAGAGATATCGTTTGGTTATCTGGTACGATGAATGATTGTAAATATTCATAATTAGTGCAGGCTCTGCACCCTGCTTCCATGCCTGATATCCAAAGGTTTTTCGAAGGGAATGACAGCTTACCTTTGTTTCAAAACCCAGTGCATTGCCGGCATCATGGATAATGCGATAGGCTTGGATGCGGCTGATAGGCTGTGTCCCTTTTCTGCTCTTAAAAATATAAGTATCCCCGCTGATATCTGGATTGTGCTCTAACAGAAGGGATAACGCTTGTATGACAGCTACATTTAGATAAATCTGATTCATTTTCCCTGTTTTCTGTTCTTTCACACTGACATAAGTATAAAAACAATGGGTATCAAATTGATAGACATCCTTCCAGGTCAGCGACAATAAATCACTGATTCTCAAGGCTGTATTTAAGCCAAATGTAACTAGGGTATAGTCACGGTATCGCTTTTGTCCTAAAAAATAATCCTTTAATCTTTGAATGTTTTCCTGGTTCTTAATTGGTTTTGTTGCGCTCATAATGATTTCCTCCTTTTCATAACGCAGTCAACGTTGTCTCCCAGATTATGAGACAAATTAATACAAAAAACTTACCAAAAATGTGGGAAAAGAATGTAACAGTTTATTAGAAATTGTTACATTCGGTATCTGGCAACAGGATGCGCCGGAAAAAAGAAACCCATAGTCTGGTTAGAAAATAGAAAGGAATTCGAAGATATGTTGAAATTGTCTATGAAACCGGGAGAATTTATACAAATAGGGGAAGATATCAGAATTATTTTTTCTGGCGGGTCAGCGAACAACATGCGGGTACTTGTGGATGCACCGAGAGAATACAACGTCGTGCGTGACAAAGTATTAAGCAGAGAGGAATCATCTGATTTTGTAAACCCATATTACAAAGAACCGGGGTTATCAGAAGAAGCAAAGAAACGCATTCGCAGAATCATTGCCAGCGAAAAGAGAAAACAGGAAATGCCATAGGCATACTGTTTTCATCCACACCGGTAAAATACCGGAGCATCTGCAACAGGCAGACAGGAATTACGATAATATGCCATGGGCTAACCTAGGGGCTTGTGGCTATTATAAATAACTATTAAAAAGCAAAGCACCCAAACGGATTTGGGGAAGGCAATCCGGCAGACCGGATTGTAGTTAAAGGAGGACAAAATTATGGTAGTACAGCACAATTTACAGGCAATGAACTCAAACAGAATGTTAGGCATTACACAGAGCGCACAGGCAAAATCTACAGAGAAATTATCTTCTGGTTATAAGATTAACCGTGCAGCAGATGATGCAGCAGGACTTGCAATTTCTGAAAAAATGAGAAAACAGATCAGAGGACTTACACAGGCATCTTTAAATGCACAGGATGGTATCTCATGTGTACAGACAGCGGAAGGTGCGTTGAATGAAGTACAGGATATGCTTCAGAGGATGAATGAATTAGCTGTTAAGGCGGCAAACGGTACAAATTCAGAATCAGACCGTAAGGCTATTCAGGATGAAATCGATCAGTTAGTAACAGAAATCGATAGAGTTGCAGAAACAACTAAATTTAATGAGGCATATTTGTTAAAAGGTGATAGTAAATCAAATGGAAATGTAAAAACATTTGCGGCGGGTGATGTTATTGGAACGGTTGATGGTGTTACTGTAGCAGCGAAGGGAACAACGGCAGCTCAACTTACTGATGGGGCAAAAGTAACATTAGGTACTGTTCAAATGGAATCAAATAATGCTAGTGTAACAATTGCAGATCCAGCCGATGCTGGTTGTTTGGCTGCAAATGTTGTGAAAGTTGTTTCTGATGGCAATGGAAATGCAACAGTAACTTTGAAAACTGGATCAGAGGTTACAAAAGCAGTTGCTGATATTGAAACTGATTATGGAATCACTATCTCAGGTAGTGTAGCAGAAAGCGCAATCATTTATAAAGGCTTAAAGGCAGAAACAACAAATGCTACTATTACAGGAACTTATACTGGTAATTTGAATGAAGAGAATGTTGGAGATACAGTTACGGCAACAATAGCTGTTGGTGCATCAGGAACAACAGCATTAAGCAGTGATGATAAAGCATTGTTGTTAAGTTTCCAGGTAGGAGCTGACAGTACAACAGAAAATAAAATTGATGTCGCATTGGATTCAATGAGTGCAAAGAGCATTGGTGTAAATGGACTTAAAGTAACTGGAACAACATCCTTAAATGCAGATAATGCAGTAAATACGATTGCTGCTGCACTTCAGAAAGTTTCAGAGCAGCGTTCCGAACTTGGTGCTATTCAGAACAGATTAGAGCATACAATCAACAACTTAGACAACGTAGTTGAGAACACAACAGCAGCTGAATCACAGATTCGTGATACAGATATGGCTACTGAGATGGTAAAATACTCCAACAACAACATTCTTGCTCAGGCTGGTCAGGCAATGCTTGCACAGTCCAACCAGGCAAATCAGGGAGTACTTTCTCTGTTACAGTAATTTGTTGTCGAAGACATCACATAAGTTTTATAAACATGAGTGGAGACCGCATCTGCGGTCTCTATTTATTTATATACTAGTATAAAAAAGTGATGCGCACGAATTTGAAAGAAAGATGTACTGCGCGTCAAATTCGGCGCGGCAAAGCGTGCAAGCGTACGGTTACCAACAAATGAACAAGAAAAATATAGGTATTATTTAGTGTAAACCCCACTTGTATTTCTCCTACAAATCCACTATAATGGGTATGACAAGATAACGTTCATTTTCACAAATCTAAATTCCGGCATTTCGCCAACGATTTCAGATGAAATAAGAACACATATATGCAAATAGGTATTGAAGAATCAAACCAATTGTGTTTAAATTGGAGGTAAGAAATTGAAAAAAGACATAGGAAAAAAGAAGCTACAGGAACACGAAGACGTATTTGCGGACATATTCAATAGTCTGGTATTTTCCGGAAAAGAAGTTGTCCACCCGTCAGAACTTGTGCTAGTTCCGACGGCAGGTCATCACAAAGATGCCGGAGGAGAATTACGGGAACGAACGCGTGATATCCTAATGAAGGACATTAGAAGGGGTACCTTATATCTCTTAATGGGTTTAGAAAATCAGGATTACATTGACAACACAATGCCCTTGCGCTGTATGGGATATGATTTTACAGCGTATGACAAGCAGGTAAAAGATTACATGGATGAGAATCGTAAACATAACAAATCCGCATATCATCGTAAAATCCACAAAGAGCAAAAGCTGGTACCGGTAATTACATTAGTAACCTATTACGGAGAAAAAGAATGGGATGCACCGAAAGATACACAGAACTAAAAGAGGTTATTATTAACAAACCAGAGAAGGAGGAGATGAATATGTGTATATTAGCAGAAACATTAGAAAAGCGTGGAATGACGAAGGGAAAAACAGAAGCTATTATTGAATTATTAGAAGAATACGGAGCCGTTCCGGAATGGCTGAAAGAACGCATTATGCAGGAGACGGATTTAGAGCGTTTGAAAAGCTTGCATAAATTATCTGCCAAAGTAGAAAGCATAGAAGAATTCATTGAGAAAAGTGGTATCAAAGTAGAATAGAAAAATCGGATGCGCACGAATTTGAAAGAAAGATGTACTGCGTGTCAAATTCGGCGCGTAAAAGTGAACAAGTCCCCCTCATGAGTGAGGGGGACTTGTTCACTTTTATATTATGTGAGAATAAATGTTTTATTTTATGGTAAATGATTTTGTACCGCCCCATTTACCATATACTCGTTCACCGCGATAATTTTTATATGCACGGATCTGCATATACCAGGTGCCTTGTGATAAATGCGGTTTAAAGGAAACAGAACTCTTGGTAAAGCTATATTTATAATAAGAAGAAAAAGCTTTGGTGTTGGAGTAACGTATTTCATAACCACTTGCCTTGCTTAGTTTTTTAGGCGTTACCTTTACGGTTCCGTTAGACAAGGTAATGTCAGAAATCGAGGTTTTCGCAGGTGCCGTTATCCAATAGGCAGAAGAACTTTGCTTACTTTCCAGAATAATGCTGCCTATTTTTTTGTAAGCAGTAATTCGGAAACGGTATGCGGTCAGAGGAGACAAGTTGCTGATGGTGCAGCTTAGTGTTCGTCCTTTTGTGATCGTTTTTACAAGCTTCCAAGTGGAAGTCGTTGTGTCATATTGATATATGTAGTACCCACTAGAACCCGGTGTCTTATTCCAACTGAGTGATAATTGTGTGGAAGCATAATTTTTGTTTTTCACAATCGGAGCATCCATCTTCGAGGGTGTGACATATACCACTGTTTTTGCCTTAATTCCAAAACCATCTGTGGCAGTTGCAGTAATGGTTACTTTACCCGTCTGTAATGGGGTGATCGTACCTTCCGAATTCACTGTTGCAATCGTAGAGGAACCAGTCGTGTAAGTGACAAATGGCTCCGTTCCGCCTGATTGAGTTACAGTCGGCTGCAGTTTATATGGTGTACCTACTGTAACATGCAAGGTTGCAGGGAGAGTGATGTTTGTAATTTTCTGCTGTTCAACTTTGATGGAATAATTTCCTTTCGAAGCACCGGCAATCTTGATTACGTATGTGTCACCTGCTGTCAGTGTATGGGTTGCAGAAGCTGAGTTTCCGTTGGTTGCAGTGGTACTTGTTGAAAAAATCTGTTCGCCACTCTTTGCATGGATGACTTTGGCTTCCAACTTATTATCACAGTCCTTGTTGGTGAGCGTAACTTTTGTGTCAACAGATTGGGATGGCACGAAAATAGCATAATCTTCGTCTTCCTTATTGTCCATCCGCCAATTGTATTCCTTCCCGTCTGCAATGGTAGAGCAAGTAGTTTCATCACTACCACCAAGATCTTCGGAGTAGTTTACATCCAGGGTGTAGCTTCCCTCATTTCCCTGAACTACAATGCGGTAGGTCTCTGTTGCTTCTGTATCAAAAGAAATCGTTATCCTTTCCTTTTCTTTGTTAGAGCTTTTTTTGTATAGTTCTTTTTCGTTTTTGTCAAACACACTAACTGTCAACGCCTTGCAGGAGGTGTTGGTCACATCGATAGTGGTAAACACAGCCTTGTCAGGCGTGGTAAATTCATATTCCTTTTTTTCGTTATTTTCAATTGTCTCAGTAGAAGCACCAGCCTCATATGTCAGCTTGGAAGTGTCTGCATATATGGTTGTGTTTCCTGCCAATAAGCTTGCCGTAAGCAAAAATAGAGCTGGTGTTATAGTTCTAAAAAATTTCTTTTTCATATGACCTCCATAATTTTTTTGTAACGATTTCGTACCAAGAACGTTCCATCTTTTTATAGAACAGGAAATTGCAACAGCTTTTTATGAAAGTGGAACGCATAAAAATTCCTGGTATATAAAAATAGGATACGAACGCTTTGTTCTACAACTCAAACATTCAAAAATGCTCTAAGACAGTGTACCACACTTGCTCTTAATTCACAACTTTTAAGATATCGCATTTGACAGGATGTGTTTATTGAAACTCCCAGACGGTAATGCTATAATGTTAAAAGCAATAAGCACGAAAGATTCGTTTATACAAAAACCGCAGAAGCGGTAGAATGAGAGGAATGCATGAGTTTTGTTCATTTGCATGTCCATACAGAATACAGTCTGTTGGATGGTTCAAATAAAATAAAAGAATATGTAGAGCAGGTCAAAAAATTAGGCATGACAGCAGCAGCCATTACAGACCATGGTGTTATGTACGGTGTGATTGATTTTTATCGGGCAGCAAGAGAAGCAGGCATCAATCCCGTCTTGGGATGTGAAGTGTATGTAGCACCCAATTCCCGATTTGACAGGGAAAACGTCCAGGGTGAGGATCGGTATTACCACCTTGTGTTGCTGGCGGAAAATAACAAGGGATATGAAAACCTGGTGAAAATTGTGTCACGAGGTTTTACAGAAGGCTTCTACTACAAGCCAAGAGTGGACTTAGAAGTGTTAGAAGAATTCCATGAAGGTATAATCGCCCTAAGTGCCTGCCTGGCTGGTGAAGTACAGAAAAACATTATCAAAGGCAATGAGCAGGAAGCAGAAGAAGCAGCTCTTCGTTACGAAAAAATATTTGGAAAAGGGAACTTCTTTTTAGAATTGCAGGATCATGGTATACCGGAACAGCGGCTGGTGAACCAGAAGCTGTTGTTGTTAAGCAAAAAAACAGGAATAGAGTTAGTTGCCACAAACGATGTACATTATACTTATAAAGATGACGTAGAGGCACATGATATTTTGTTATGTTTACAGACTGGTAAAAAATTACAGGATGAAGATCGTATGCGATATGAAGGTGGTCAATACTATGTAAAATCACCGGAGGAAATGGAGCAGCTTTTTCCATATGCAAAGCAGGCATTAGAAAACACAGGGAAAATTGCAGACCGTTGCCATGTGGAGATAGAATTCGGTGTGACCAAGTTGCCACAATATGATGTACCGGATGGAAAGACCTCCTGGCAATATCTGAATGAACTCTGTTATGAAGGTCTGGTAAAACACTATGACGACAAGGATGGTGCCATCAAGGAAAAGTTAGATTACGAGCTTGGTATTATCAAACGCATGGGATATGTAGACTATTTCTTAATTGTGTGGGATTATATTAATTTCGCAAGAGAACATGATATTATGGTAGGACCGGGGCGTGGTTCCGCAGCGGGAAGTCTGGTATCCTATTGTCTTGGTATTACCAATATTGATCCGTTGAAATACAGTCTCCTCTTTGAGCGTTTCTTAAATCCGGAGCGAGTATCCATGCCCGATATCGACGTTGACTTCTGTTTTGAGCGAAGACAGGAAGTCATTGATTATGTAGTGGAGAAATATGGCAAGGACAGAGTAGTACAGATTGTAACGTTTGGTACGATGGCAGCAAAAGGTGTTATCCGTGATGTGGGGCGAGTTATGGATTTGCCATACGCTTATGTGGATACTATTGCGAAAATGATACCAAATGAACTGAACATAACAATTGACAAAGCGCTCAAAGCCAATCCGGAGTTGCGAAAATTATATAATGAGGATGAGCAGGTGAAGCGACTGATTGACATGTCAAAACGTTTGGAAGGCTTGCCGCGACATACTTCCATGCATGCTGCCGGTGTAGTTATCAGTAAACTTCCGGTAGAAGAATATGTACCGCTTTCCAGAGCATCCGATGGTACGATAACCACCCAGTTTACCATGACAACGTTAGAAGAGTTAGGACTTCTCAAGATGGACTTCTTAGGCTTGCGTACCTTGACCGTGATACAAAATGCCGTCAGACTGGTGGAGAGTACTACTGGTGTACATTTGGATATGGAGCGTATCAATTATAACGATAAGGCAGTATTAGACTATATTGGTACAGGAAAAACAGAAGGCGTGTTCCAGCTAGAAAGTGCCGGAATGAAAAGCTTCATGAAGGAATTGAAGCCACAAAGCTTAGAAGATGTCATAGCCGGCATTTCTCTGTATCGTCCGGGACCGATGGATTTCATTCCCCAGTATATCAAAGGAAAGAATGATGCAGAAACGATTATGTACGACTGTCCACAGTTAGAGCCGATACTTGCACCGACTTATGGCTGTATTGTTTATCAGGAACAGGTAATGCAGATTGTTAGGGATTTAGCGGGATACACATTGGGGCGAAGCGATTTGTTGCGACGTGCCATGTCAAAGAAGAAAAGCTCTGTTATGGAAAAAGAACGCCAGAGTTTTGTTTATGGAAATGAAGAGGAAAATGTACCGGGCTGTGTAAAGAATGGAATCAGCGAAGCGGTTGCCAATAAGATATATGATGAAATGATAGACTTTGCTAAATATGCATTTAACAAATCCCATGCAGCAGCCTATGCAGTAGTATCTTATCAGACAGCATATTTGAAATATTACCATCCCGTAGAATTCATGGCGGCGTTGATGACGTCAGTTACAGATTTCCCGGCGAAGGTGTCAGAGTATATTATGGTGTGCCGCAATATGGGAATTCGCATTCTGCCTCCGGATATTAATGAGGGAGAAGCTGTATTTTCGGTAAAGAACGGTGCGATTCGTTTTGGGCTGACCGCCTTGAAAAATATAGGAGGTCCGGTGGTACGCACTATAATAGAAGAAAGACGTACCGGGGGTGCCTATCAATCTTTCCCGGAATTTATTGACCGCATGTCTCATCTTGATGGAGTGAATAAGAAAGTATTAGAAAATCTCATTAAGGCAGGGGCATTTGATACATTAGAGGGCACGAGAAAGCAATTTCTTATGATATATCCTGCACTTCTTGAAGATGCGAACAAGCGAAATAAGGACAGTATGGCAGGGCAGTTGTCTCTATTTGATATTGTAGATGATGAGGTTAAGAAAGACTTTGAAGTGAAAATGCCCAATGTAGGAGAATTTGACAAAGAAACACTCTTATCCTTCGAGAAGGAAGTGCTTGGTATTTATGTCAGTGGTCATCCGTTAGAAGCGTATACCGATATGATGCAGAAGGTTATTACGAGCCGAAGCACAGATTTTATGATGGATGAAGAAACGGGCGAAATTCTATTACACGACGGTTCTACTGCCATAATTGGTGGACTATTAAATAACAAAACCATTAAGCATACAAGAACGGATCAGATGATGGCATTTATCACTATTGAAGACATGGTAGGAACCGTAGAAGTGATTGTATTTCCAAGAGATTACGAAAAGTATAGTAGCTTCCTGGTGGAAGATAGCAAACTGTTTATAAAAGGAAGGGTAAGTTTAGAAGAAGAAAAGGATGGTCGTCTGATTTGCGAGAAAATCATTCCTTTTGACAGGCTACCACGAGAATTATGGATAAAATTTGACAGCAAGGAAGCATATCTAAAAGATGAGCCGGACATACTAAAGCTGATGGCAGAATCCGAAGGAAATGATTCTGTGGTCATTTATGTGGAGAACCCAAAAGCAGTGAAAAGGTTTGGAAAAAATCAAAATATAAAAATAACGAATGCAATTGTGTATGAGCTATCGAAAAAGTATGGTGAAGACTGTGTAAAAGTCATAGAAAAGGGGATTGCAAACCTGTTCTGATTGATATAAAATAGATGACGTAGTGGACATTTGGATGGAGGTTAAATAAATGGCAAAAGAAGTAGAAACAATTGGTGTATTAACCAGTGGAGGGGATGCCCCGGGAATGAATGCTGCAATTCGTGCAGTTGTTAGAACAGCTCTTGCGAAAGGCAAGAAAGTAAAAGGTATTATGAGAGGATACAGTGGTCTCTTAAATGAAGAGATCGTTGATATGGATGCAAGAAGTGTTGGAAATATTATTTCCCGAGGAGGTACCATTCTGTACACAGCCCGTTGCTCTGAATTCCGTACAGCGGAAGGACAGCAGAAGGGTGCCGATATCTGCAAAAAGCATGGTATCGATGGACTTGTTGTTATTGGTGGTGACGGTTCTTTCCAGGGAGCGCAGAAGCTTGCGAATTTAGGAATCAATGCGATTGGTGTACCAGGTACCATTGATTTGGATATTGCATGTACAGAATACACGATTGGTTTCGATACAGCAGTGAATACAGCGATGGAAGCAATTGATAAAGTAAGAGATACTTCCACATCTCATGAGAGATGTAGTGTTATTGAGGTTATGGGTAGAAATGCGGGTTATATCGCATTATGGTGTGGTATTGCTAATGGAGCAGAGGATATTCTTCTTCCGGAAAAACACAATTATGATGAAGAAACCTTAATTGCTAACATTATTGAGGCGCGTAAAAAAGGCAAGAAGCATCACATTATTATCAATGCTGAGGGTATTGGTGGTTCTGATGCCATGGCAAAACGTATTGAAGAAGCAACCGGAATTGAAACGCGTGCTACTATTTTAGGTCACATGCAGCGAGGCGGAAGCCCAACAGCAAAGGATAGAGTGTATGCTTCTACTATGGGAGCATATGCCGTAGATTTATTATGTCAGGGTAAGACAAAACGAGTAGTTGGCTATCGTCATGGCGAATTTTGCGATTTTGAAATCAATGAAGCCTTGTCTATGCATAAGGATTTAAATGAGTATCAGTATGAGATTAGTAGAATTTTAGCTACCTCATAAGAAGTGTGAAAGTAAGAAAATAGCAATACAAATGGAAACCTGCTGGAATTCGCCGGCAGGTTTTCTAGTACATCGTTTTGTAAATAACTATACCATTCACGCAGAATATTTTTCTGAGAGCACAGGACAAAAAACGTAGGCGTAATGGGCTACGTTTTTGTCCTGTGCTCTCATGAAAATAGACAAGTGATATGGTGAAGTTATTTCAAATACGATGTACTAGTATAGAATAAAGATATGGGATGAAAGGTAAGTAAATAGGAGGAAAAGTATGTCAAACAAGGAATTTGTGATATTTGGATTGAGTAAATTTGGTATCAGCGTGGCGGAACATTTAGAAAGCGAAGGCTGTGAAGTGTTGGCGGTGGATATTAACGAAGAAAGAATACAGGAGATACGGAACATTGTTACACATGCGGTACGTGCGGATGTTACCGATAAGGATGCTTTAGAAAAATTAGGAATCAGAAATTTTGATGGTGCAATTGTTGCAGTTTCTGATGATTTAGAAGCTTCCATTATGGCAACTATTTTGGCAAAAGAAATCGGTGTAAGGAATGTAATTGCCAAGGCGCAGAATGATATGCATGCAAAAGTGCTTCGCAAAGTAGGAGCAGATGATGTGATTTTCCCGGAAAAAGAGATGGGAGCAAGAACTGCCAGAAGATTAATATCTGGAAACTTTATGGATTTAATAGAATTGTCTGAGGATATTAGTATCGTAGAAATGCCGGTGCCGGAAGAATGGGTAGGAAAGAATCTTCAGGAGTTGGCAATCCGTGAGAAATATGGTGTGAATATGATTGCAATAAAACGGGGCGATAAGGTAGATGTATCTTTTGACCCGGCTGAACCACTTGAAAAAGATGTAGTATTAGTTCTAATGGGAGAAAATGAGGCTTTGCAGAAGTTATGATAACAAGTACGTCAAATAATCGGATAAAAGAAATTTTAAATCTAAAGAAAAAGGCAAAAGCCAGACGGGAAAGTGGACTCTTTATAATAGAAGGAATCCGTATGGCAGAGGAAACACCGGAAGATTTGTTGGAAAGTATATATGTATCAGAAAGCTTTTTGAAAAAAGAGGGACATAGTCCGTTGCTGGAAAAGCATCCCTATGAAATCGTATCAGATAAAGTTTTCAGTCAATTATCAGACACCGTTACGCCACAGGGAATACTATGTGTAGTGAGACAGCCAAAGTATACATTTGAAGATATGATAAAAGGGGAAGCCCCGTTACTTCTCGTGTTAGAAAACCTTCAAGATCCGGGGAATTTAGGGACAATTGTAAGAACAGGCGAAGGTGCAGGCGTCAGTGGAATTTTACTGACAAAGGATGCAGTGGATATGTATAATCCCAAAGTTGTCCGTTCTACCATGGGTGCAATTTACCGGGTTCCATTTCTCTATATGGAAGATATTGAAACAATTTTGAAACAATTAGAGCAGAAAAAGATTACAACATATGCAGCACATTTAGAAAAGTCAGAATCTTATGACAATTATAATTATCAGACGGGTACGGCATTTATTATTGGAAATGAAGGTAATGGTTTGTCGGAGAAGGCATTGCAAAGTGCCGAAAAAAGGCTGTTTATTCCAATGTGTGGACAGGTGGAATCTTTAAACGCAGCGGTTGCAGCGTCCCTTCTTATGTACGAGGCAGCAAGACAGCGACGGAATTTCTAACAAAAAAGTTAACATTTCGTAACGATTCGCATACCTCATAATTACAGGCTTTCTTTCAAAAAATATTACAATTGTTACAGAGGGTTGACAAAAATGTTACGTTCTGTTATGATATGACTTGCGAACGCGAGTTAATATTTTTGTAACAATTGTAATACTATTGCAACAGGCTATAATAAAGTTGCAATCAGTAAGAAAGGAAAAGCGTCTCCTTAGGGAGAGGCAAAACGGAATTATGGAAATAAGATTCAAAAAAGTGATACTTACGGGCGGCATGGTAACAGCTTTTTCTGTGACCACAGCATTTGCGGGAATGCCGGTAGCAGATGAAACGACTGAAAAAATGATAGCAGAATACGAAGCAGTGACAGCAGAGAAGGACAACATTGCATTTAATGTAACAGTTGACGAGATGCTGGATGGCAAATTTGCAAATGTAACAGAGGAGCCTTCACTGGAAATGAGCGACCTGGCAATGGTAACTTCAGAAGAAGTTTCTGATTTGGTGGCAACAGATTCTGTAGATGTAGGTGTAGAAAGTGTTCTGTCTGCTGACAGTGAGGCTTCTGCACAGGAGACAGTTGTAGACAATACCGTAGATACACAGGATGCAGTACAGGAAGAGAAGACAGCTTCTGAGGAAGCAGATATCTGGGATAATCTTGTAATTGCAAACGTAGAAGAATCTTTAAATATTAGAGCACAGGCTGACAGTAACTCCCAGTTGGTTGGTCAGTTAGAAAAAGGTTGCGTTGGTGTAATTGTGGAGCAGGGAGAAGAATGGACAAAAATCTCCTCCGGCAACGTAGAGGGATACGTAAACAATCAGTATATCTTAACGGGAACAGAAGCAGAAAGTCTTGCCAATGATTTAGATTTATATCAGGCAGAGGTGACAGTTGATGTGTTAAGAGTTCGTATGGATGCTTCTGTAGAAGCAGGCGTGTTAGGTGCTGTTGCAAAGGGAGAGCATTTAGTAGTCATTGATGACACATCAAATGCAGAATGGATGATGGTACAGTTCGGTGACGGAGAAGGCTTCATTTCAAAGAAATATGCAACTGTAGCATATGAATTCAGTTATGCAAAGACAATGGAAGAAATTCAGGCAGAAGCGGCAAAGGCGGCGGAAGCAGCCAGTGTAGCAGATACCGGTAGTAAATCTTCCGGAGCAAAGAAGACACAGGATAAAGCGATGGATTTAGCCGCAGATGATGTGACAATGATTGCTGCTATGATTCAGTGTGAAGCAGGATCAGAGAGCTTTAAGGGAAAAGTTGCTGTAGGTAATGTAATTCTGAACCGTGTAAAAAGTGGAAAATATCCAAATTCAGTAAAAGGTGTATTGACACAGAAAAGCCAGTTTGGTCCATATGCATCTGGTGCATGGCAGAGAGTGTTAAAGAAAGGTGTCAGTAAGGAATGTATCAAAGCGGCAAAGGAAGCAATGAATGGTACAAATTATGTTGGCAATGCAAAAAGCTTTAACAATAAAAGATGTGGACGTAAGGGAACCGTAATTGGTAACCATGTATTTTATTAATTAACAGACAGATGTGATGATATAACCGTTATGTTGGCAAAGACAGAAGCAGACTTCGTGGAGAACGAATTCTGGTAATTTGCTGATATAACGGTTTTTGTATACTCTTTCTTGTATTTTAAGTCGAAGTATAGTAGAATTGGTTTGTATATCAAAATTTAAGATGCATAAAATAATAGTATGCTTCTATGACGTGGAGATAAATATCATGAATGGTGTAGTATGCTTTATTTTAATGATTCTGTGTAACTATTCAGAACAGGACTGTGCTGAACTGCACAGTCCGTATGAAAACGTAGTGGCAGCAGGCCAAAATCCATCACCGTAGGTGATTCTGCATGGATTTTGGCTCGTAACTATGAGGGTACTGAATAGTTACGATTCT
>JBGVMW010000329.1:0-2079 GCA_045125095.1 Lachnospiraceae bacterium | reverse complement strand
ATGGTATTTCCGGCATTATCTACGATGTTATCATCTTCCGATATATTAGGCACAACTTGAGTCTCATTATCGCTCTCTGCATTTACTTCTGAATTTTCATCAGCTCCACCTACAAGCTGTTCTTCACGCAACTGGGCTTCTGCCTGTTTCGCTTCCATTACTTCTTCTTCCGTAGGCAGTTCCTTAAACTCAGCACTCTTTGTAAATGTATGAAAAATCTGTGCTGTTTTAGTGGTATCACCCAATATTCTTTGTGCTTCTTTTAATTTTTCGCTCTTGGGAATATTAGGATTATTAACAATCGACTTTAGTTCGGACAATTTACCATTCATCCTGTTTACATGAAGTCTTTCCGCTTCTTCCTTCGTTTTACAGTTTTTCAGCTTTTTCTCATAGGCTTCCTGTTCCATTCTGTCAGCCTTATACTCCATATACATCTTAGGATCTTTTGCACGGAGTTTATCTTCTTCTGCCGGACTTAATTCCTGACCACTTTGAATCTTAGCATAAATGGAACTATACTCATTTCCTTCACGCTCTCTTTCAAGCTGCTCCTGATACATTTTGAGTTGCTGTTCTTCTGGTGATAATTCTTCTTTTTTCAGGATATTGCCGGACGATTTCTTTTGCTCCCATTTCTGAGTCATTTCCAGCATTTTTCCTGCATTGTAAATGGTTCCTGTAATCATTGTCTGCCTCCTATCCCTTGAAATCAATCGTTGTTCCAAGATACTTTTCAGCATCCGTCTTTACAGTATCTGCCATCTGTAAATAGTTATAGTCATCTATCTTTTTCTTCAATTCCTCAATAGAATTTGCTGTAATTACTACTTCCTGTGATTCCTTCTTCTTAAGCCTTTTCTCTTCAAGCTGTTCTTCCCGTTCCTTTTTCTCAGCTTTTTTCTGAGCCGCTTTCTTTTCTTCTTTTTTCTCGGCTCTTTGCTTTTCCAATCTATTCGCCTGATCTTTAAAAGACTTATCCATAACTGCAAAGAATGAAGATGCACCGTTATCGTTTACCTGCATACCAAATCCTTTGATATTTGCAGAATTGCCCAATGACTGCTTTAACTCCGGCAATTTATTCTGTGCAGAAGCAATCACGCCTTCGTACTGTTTACGATATTGCTCATCCGTTGCCATACGCTCAATCTTTTCTTCATCAATCAAAACAACCATTTTGTGAGGGTTAGCAAAACTTCCGGCATTCGCTTTTGCCATTTCCTTCATGTCATTGCTTACCAGAATAAAATCCATATTTTGATATTTAGACTTTAATTCCTCATAATACTTCTTTGCATTTTCACTAAGTTTCGGCTGACCAATCGTCTTTCCGGTCACCCCATACTTTTTGACTTCATCAGCCTGTTTCGTTTCCTTTGCAGCATAAGTGTTAGCTACTGCATTTGTACTGTTAGTAATTGCTCCTAAATCCATACTAATACCTCCTTGTATTCTGTGTGGTAAATCCGTTTACCTATACTCTATCATTTTGTATATCGACAAAATATTCAAAAATGTTAATATAAAAAATGTAACAGGATACAGCATTAGCCATATCCTGTCATAAAACTCGTTATATTAAACAATTCCACCGTGCTTATATTGCTGTTCCCGAAGCTTATCCAACGATTTTGCTCCATCCTGGCTATACAAATCCAATAACTCCAAAAAATTGCCAGACTCCTTACACCCATGCAATAACATACGCATACTATCCGCATCTTTACCAAATAACATCCCCAACAGACTCATATCATACTGATTTTGACTATCACTTAATATTCCCTGCTGATGTAAATTCTCCATAAAACCATAAGTACGAACCTCGGAACCTATTCGCATCGCCACATTATATAAATCCGGATCAACAGTATGAAGATAATTTAGGTAGCGTGTTTCAATATTTTTATTGGGTGTGCCGCTCATCATCCAATTTGCTATATCTTCCAAAGATGCACCTACGGCAGCATCATCAATCAAATGCATCTGCCATCTACCGCTTTCAGTCTTTGTAAAGGTATATTTTCCATCTTCCGAATACAATGTATTTGACCATGAGTTTTTGGGAGCCGCCTG
>JBGVMW010000328.1:0-32905 GCA_045125095.1 Lachnospiraceae bacterium | reverse complement strand
CAACAAGGTAGTGAATTGTCAGAATTGTTTGTGACAGATAGCTGTTTGCTACATAGTCTATATGTGACCCTCTGAAAACGTCGGCACTAAGGCTGTGTATTTTACAGCCTTAGTGTCCGCTACGTTTGAAGGGAGCGAGAGTGCGTCAAATATAGACTATGTAGTAAGCAGCTATTTGCATAAACAATTCTGACAATTTACGGATGGTTATCACTTTCGCAAACGCCTATATACGAATTGTGTTTGTATATAGGTAACTATTCAGAATTCTCATAGTTACTACATAATCTATCATACCGAATTAATACCATTTATGCAACAAGTAATTAGGGAGAAAATGGAAATAAGAAGTCATTGTGAGAAAAAGGAAATCCTTGAGGAGGCGATTTTGCGAAAGGGGACTCTGAGTAGTTACTTGGATTTTAGAAATAATAAAAATGAAATAATGTTGAAGAATAACTATAGATATGTTTAAATGAAGATATATGTAGGCAAAATATAGGAGTATTTAATAGAGCGGTAAAGGAGGAAAAAATATGGGCAATAGTCATATTGCAATTCCAACAATCTTAAAAGTAGGAAAAGGAACATTAAAAAGCTTAGGTAGCTACATCAAAGCAGGTGGCATGGAAAATGCAGTCATTTATTTTGGAAATGAACTGATCGATATGTTTGGCTATGATGTGATGGAATCGTTGAAACAAGAAGGAATTACCGTGTTAGAATACCGGGAGTTAGATTCTACCAGAATTGAGGATATCATTGATCTTGCCTTTTCCATAAATGCCAAGGCACAGGTTATTGTAGGAATTGGTGGAGGAAAAGTCATTGATGTTGCAAAATATGCGGCATATTTGCGGAAGCTGCCATTTATCAGCGTGCCAACGTCTGCGTCCAGTGATGGATTTTCCAGTGCAAGTGCATCGTTGATTGTAAATGGAAGACGTACTTCCGTACCGGCACATTTAGCCTATGGAATTGTGGTGGATACAGAAATCATCAAGAGCGCACCGGAGAAATTTCTCTATTCCGGTATCGGAGATTTGGTCTCTAAAATAACCGCATTGTATGACTGGGTATATGAGGATAAGAACGGCTATACGGTGCTAAATGATTTTGCTATGATGATTGCCAAGAAAGCCGTCAACAGCTTTGTACGGACACCTTTTGAGAGCATACATGATGATTTGTTCCTGAAGGAATTGGTAGATTCCCTTGCCATGAGTGGAATCGCCAATGAAATTGCCGGAAGCAGCGCGCCAACCAGTGGCAGCGAGCATATGATTTCACATGCATTAGATAAGATATTGGAGCGTCCACAGTTGCATGGAGTACAGGTTGGGATCGCCACCTATCTCATGAGCAAAGTGCAGAATCACCGTTATGTGAGAGTAAATACTATATTTACCACTACTGGTTTCTGGGATTATGTAAGTACATTGGGGTTGAAACGGGAAGATTATGAGAAAGCCATTGACATGGCGCCTTCCATGAAGCCACACAGACATACTTATCTTCATGAGGAGAAGTACCGTAAACTTGCGAAAGAAATATTGTGGGAAGATGATGTGCTGAAAAAAGTGTTTGGATAACTTCTGACATAGAGAATGTTTCGAGTATTTTCAGGTTGGATATAGAAACCTTTTTGGGTACTTCCTATGAATAGAGCTGAATAAGAATGTCCATGCTATTACTCGGAAGATATAATAGAGTATCACTGAGATGATAACGTTAGTCAGTGAGTATGGAGGTTCTATAATGCGAATACCAAAACATATTGGAATTATACCAGACGGAAACAGAAGATGGGCAGTTGGACAAGGTATGGGAAAAGACGAGGGATATGAGAGTGGCATATCACCAGGAATGACACTTTATCACATATGTAAGGAGTTAGGTGTGGAAGAATTAACATTTTATGGATTTACGGTGGATAACACAAAGCGACCAAGAAATCAACGCCTGGCATTTACGAAAGCATGTGTGGAAGCGGTAGAGGAAATGGCAGCAGAAGATACCCAGGTGCTGGTGTTAGGCAACTCCAAATCTGCCATGTTTCCAGAGGAACTATTGCCTTATACCAGCAGACGCACGACAGAGAAAGGCGGCATGAAGATTAATTTTCTCATAAATTATAGCTGGGAGTGGGATTTAGGGCTGCGTGAAAAAAGAGAGGGAGGAATTCTGGCAACTTCAGATGTATCCCGGATTGACTTGATTATCCGTTGGGGAGGCAGAAGTCGCTTGTCCGGCTTCCTTCCAGTGCAGTCCGTGTATTCCGATCTTTACGTGATAGACGATTACTGGCCGGATTTCAAACCGCAGCATGTGGAAGAAGCTATTCGGTGGTACCAGAAGCAGGATGTAACACTGGGCGGTTAGATGTGTCAGTACATCGTAAATGAAATAACTCGTATATTCATACAGGAAATTTTTCTGAGAGTGTATAGCAAAAATACTCAGCGTAGCCCGCTACGCTGAGTATTTTTTGCTATGTGCTATCAGAAAAATTAACAAGTAAATAACAACACGAATCATGCAGAAAAAGATTCTACATGATTCGTTTCAGTAGTTGTGGATTGCAAGACTAGCATGCCACAACTGTTCATACAAAAATATTGAACTTTGTAAAAAGCGCACACAATAATAAAGCGTAAAATGGAAATGCAGAAAAAGAAAAAAAGAAGTATAAAATAATTAGATAAAAGTATTGACAAAGAAAAAACTGTGTGTTAATATAGTTACATAAACAAACAGAAAAACAACCTAGAATCTTAAATGAAAAATAACCCCTATTTGAGATAGAAAAAAAGAAAGGTTGTAGATGGAGGTGATTCCATTGGGACAGTAAGCAAACAATCATCAATATGAGAGTGGTAATGAATAGCAATTCCCGGCAAGAAAGACCTTAATCATTGAATAATCAGATATCTGCATAATAAGAGCAGAAAGGGATATTAGGTATACAATAGCTATCATTCATATTGAACAAGTACCACAAGGGTAATGCGAAGATTCCGAATTTGTGTAAAGAAACAAAGGAAGGAAAAATATAGTATATATATAACCGGATTATTTCTGATGAAAGGTTATAAACCGAAGGGATGCAGAGATATAAGGAAACTATATTTACCATATTTTGATTATATTTAGTAACCGTTTACAAATATAAGAAGCTTAGTATTATTTATACAGAACATGTAATAACTTTCTAAGTAAGAGAATCGATACGGAATCGCTTACGAGCAGGGAATAAAAAACGAAAAGAAAACAAAGTTTATCAATGAAGCTGATAATATAAAAACAACCAATATCAGTGAAGAATTGAGGAAAGAGAAGAATAAATTGAATAAAGAAGTGTATTAGAACGACCGTTGTATCAGAAATAAGTTTGGTATGGCGGTCGTTCGTTGTGCGTAGAAATATAAGAGTGAGTGTGCTATAATAGTACGGAAGAATGGATGTATACCATTCATAATAGAGAAGTTATGATAGGAATGAAAATATGAAAGCAGATAAATTAGTAATTGGAGTACTGGCACATGTAGACGCTGGAAAAACGACATTAGCAGAAAGTATATTGTATCTGACAGGCAGTATTAGAAACCTGGGGCGTGTGGATCATAAGAATACATTTTTAGATACCTTCGATATGGAAAAAGCAAGAGGAATTACCATTTTTTCGAAGCAGGCAGAATTTCAATTAGGCGATCGGAAGATGACACTCATGGATACACCGGGACATGTGGATTTTTCAGCGGAAATGGAACGTACCTTGCAGATATTAGATTATGGCGTATTAATTATCAATGGCATGGATGGCGTGCAAGGGCATGTGATTACATTGTGGAAGCTGTTAAAACGCTATCAGATACCAGTGTTTTTGTTTGTCAATAAGATGGATCAGGCAGGCACCGACAAGAACAGGCTTATGAAGGAACTGGAACAGCGCCTGGATGAGCATTGTATAGATTTCAATGAGCAGTCAGAATCAGATTTGTTTTATGAAAATATTGCCATGTGTGAAGAAGCCGTAATGGAACAGTATTTAGAGACAGGTGAGATAGAACCAAAAGAAATCACCCGGCTCATTCAAAATAGAAAGCTATTTCCTTGTTATTTCGGTTCCGCATTGAAGATAGAGGGTGTAGAAGAATTTTTGGAGGGAATTAAGATATATACCCAATATAGAGAATATCCACAGGAGTTTGGAGCAAGAGTATTTAAAATTTCAAGGGATAGCCAGGGCAATCGTTTAACCTGGTTAAAGGTTACCGGTGGCTGCCTAAAGGTGAAAATGGTATTGGGAAGTCAGGGAAAAGAAGGAGAGAAGGCAGACCAGATACGGATATATTCCGGTGGTCAGTATGAGATGGCATCAGAAGCATTTGCAGGTGCCGTTTGTGCCGTTACCGGATTGGCAGGGACATATGTTGGTCAGGGTTTGGGGGCAGAAGTGGAAGCCGATAAACCTGTACTAGAGCCTGTATTGACGTACCAGATTCAATTGCCGGATGACTGTGATGTACATAGCACATTTGTAAAGTTAAGTGCATTAGAGGAAGAAGAACCACAGCTTCATATCGTGTGGGATGAGGAAACCAATGAAATACAGGCACAGGTTATGGGCGAAGTGCAGATAGAGATAATAAAAGGACTGATTCAGGAACGATTTGGAATAGACGTTACATTTGGTTCCGGCAGTATTGTTTACAAAGAGACCATTGAGGAGCCTGTGGAAGGTGTTGGGCATTTTGAACCACTTAGGCATTATGCAGAGGTGCATTTGCTGTTAGAACCGGGAGAACCGGGAAGCGGTGTGCAGGTGTGTAGTGACTGCAGTGAGGATATGTTAGATAGAAACTGGCAGAGGCTGGTGCTGACACATCTGGAGGAAAAGATTCATAGAGGAGTGTTGACGGGAGCAGAATTGACAGATGTGCAGATTACGTTGATTGCAGGTCGTGCGCACCAGAAACATACAGAAGGCGGCGATTTTAGGCAGGCGACATATCGTGCGGTGCGCCATGGGTTGAAGAATACGAAATGCGTTCTGTTAGAGCCTGTGTATGAATTTCGGTTAGAGGTACCAACAGAAAACATAGGGCGTGCTATGTCTGACGTTCAGAAAATGTATGGTACCTTTGAAACACCGATAACAGAAGGCGATATGTCCGTACTAATCGGCAGCGCACCTGTGGTTACCATGCGGGATTACCAGAGGGAAGTGTTGGCTTATACCAGAGGAGAAGGTCGCTTATTCTGTAGCGTAAAAGGCTATGAGCCATGTCACAATGCAGAGGAAATGATTGAGAAAATGCATTATGATGCAGAAACAGACACGGCGAATCCGACAGGTTCTGTTTTCTGTGCTCATGGGGCAGGATTTGTGGTAAATTGGGATAAGGTGTATGAGTATATGCATATAGAACGTGCATGGCAACCGAGGATTCCCCAAAAGGTGGAACCGGAGTTAGTGGTACAGAAACGCCAGACAGCACAAAGTCAGTCTTCTATACAGATGGATAAGGAATTAGAGGAGATATTTACCAGAACCTATGGAGCGGTAAAACAAAAATATACAGCATTTCGCGAGCAGACAAAACCAGTCAAGAGTGAAACACATCATGCAACCTATGAAATACCGGAACCTATGGATAAATATTTGCTGGTGGATGGCTATAATATTATTTTTTCATGGGAAGAACTAAAGGAATTAGCAGCGGTGCATTTAGGGGCCGCCAGACAGAAACTGATGGATGTTCTGTGCAACTATCAGGGATATCGTAACATTCAGGTCATTCTGGTATTTGATGCCTATAAAGTGGAAGGACAGCAGGGGGAAATTCAGAAGTATCACAATATTCATGTAGTATATACAAAGGAAGCAGAAACAGCAGATCAGTATATAGAGAAGACCGTTCATGAAATTGGGCGCAAATATGATGTGACAGTAGCTACTTCTGATGGTTTGGAGCAGATGATTATCTGGGGAGAAGGCGCAAAGCGTATGTCTGCCCGTGGTTTATACGAAGAAATACAGATGGTTAATCAGGAGATTCGTAGAGATTACACGGATAAACCAACACGTAGCACCAACTGTTTAGGAGAAGCTCTCTCAGAGGATATGGCGGCATTGCTAGAAAAGGTACGCACGGAAGAATAGAACAAAAATAAGGCAGTTTCCACATTTAGATAGATTCTTCTAAAGCAGATGGTGGTTAATTACCATGTCTTCTGTAGGAGAACACTATCATTTTGGAAACTGCCTTTGTACTATACAAAAAGGTGATTTTTATATACTAGTATATAAAAAGTGATGCGCACATATTTGAAAGGAAGCTGCACGCTTTTTTACACACCTTCATGAAATGTACGAGAAATAACATCTGCCTGCTGCTCTGGAGTTAGCTTTACGAAATTTACTGCGTACCCGGATACACGGATGGTAAGCTGTGGATAATTTTCCGGATGCTCCTGTGCATCCCTTAACACGTCACGGTTTAACACATTTACATTCAAATGATGACCACCTTTTTCTGTGTATCCATCTAAAAGATTTACTAAGTTATCTACCTGATTATTACTTGCCATAGTTATCGACTCCTTTCTTTATTCAAACATCTATTTATTAACTTGTTTCTGGTTATAGTATATTCCCGTTAAAGAAAAAAGTCTGTAACCTAGGTTACGAAATATGAAAAAATATTGCATTACCCATACAACCCTTCAATTGCCTCGCGGTCAAGGATTTGAATCACTTTTTTCGATACCGCAATCAGTCCATCGTTCTGCATGCGCATCAATTCTCTGGATAGAGAAGGTCGTGTAACGCCTAGAAAATCTGCTAACTGTTCCCGGTTCATGGCTAGATGTACTACATCTTTTTCATTGGCAGAATCGATAAGCCAGATAGCAATGCGCTCCCGGAGGGAGGAGGTGCTTACAATGTGTAATTTTTTAGTCAGAGTAAAATTATTTTTCGATAAAATCTCTAACATATTTCTGGTTAGCTGCTGGTGATGGTGGCAGGCATTGGAACAGAAATGGTAGAAGAAATCCCAAGGAAGTTCCAATGTCTTTACAGGTGTGACTGCAATGGCATCGTACCAGTACTGTTCCATGCTGCTAAATAGAAACAGTTCCCCGAAAATATTTCCCTCTGCCACCAGATAAAGTACATCACGCTTACCGGAGGTAAAGTCTTTTACAATATGAACTTGTCCCTCTAAAAGTAGGAATAGATTCTTAGGCTTGCTGCCCTGCTCAAAAATATATGCGCCGGCTTCGTAGCTACGCTCCCTTGCCTTAGAACAGGTTAGCATTTTTGTTAATTCCTCCTGTGAAATGGAGTAAAAAAGAGGGGCTTCATTAATTTCTGTCATATGTCATCTCCTTGCCTACGTCAAATCACGGACGGATAAATACGTTTCTAAATGCCGTTGTTTCTATATAATGATATGATAAGTGTTTGTAGGTATCGTGTCAACTATATAACAATGTAGAAAAAAACAGAAAAATATAGTCGGTATTGCCTTGTGATAGCGGAGCTTATAAGTGTACGAATGGGCATTACTGCCCATTGCGATACTGCTTCGGCGAGCAACCAAACGCCGCATGAAACGTCCGATTAAAATAACTGATGTTCGGATAGCCGGTCTGCAAGGCGATTTCCGTAATATTTAAGTTGGTTTCTAACAGTAAATCAGCCGCTTTCTCCATACGAAGACTGTTTAAATATTCTGTAAAATTAACATGAAAGTTATTTTTAAAATATCTTGAAAAATATTTTTCCGACATATGAAATTGCTTTGCTAACATTTCTAATGACAGTTTATCACTGTAATGCGTATTTAAAAACTGCAAAATAGCCTTCTGCTGGTCAAGTGCCGTGTCAGCAGGCAGCAATTCCGTATGGCCGGTGCTAAGGAGCGCATGGACAATCGTGAGCAGAGCTATTTTTGTACTGAGCCGGTAGTGTGCCGGCTTCTTTTTATTGTAGTGAAGAATTTTTCGTATAGCAGATAAGACTTCCTGATAAATAGTCGAAGAAATCTGATTTTCTAACAATAGTCGACCGTCGCATAAAGGTGCAAAGATCTCATGCTCTACCATATCCTCTGCCTGAAACGAAATGGCTTTCGGATGAAATAAAAAAGCATAGTAGCGTGTTGACAAATCCATGGTTCCCATCTGGTGAATTTGTCTGGGATTAATCCAGAAAATATCGCCAGCCTTTGCCTGATAGTATGTCCCATTAATGGACAGATTCAAATGACCGCACTCCACATAAATGACCTCCACCTCGTCATGCCAGTGTAACGATACATGAAATGGGCGGAGAGAGTCGTACACCGAATAAATGACAAACGGGTAGTCCTGGGTTCCGTGGATTACATCCTCTTTTAAATGATGATTCATAGGCACCTCCCTGCTGTGGATACATAGTTATTAACAGCATACGCCATTCTGGCACAAATGGCAATAAAAAGATAGAAATAGTACAAGTTAAGCGTCTGTTTATGCAAGATTTGAAAATTAGAATGTGATAAAATGCAAATATCAGTGAAAGACAAGAACCAGACACCACGAAGGTGGAGAAAAGAAGATAGAGAGTTAAATACCGGAAAACGGCAAAAAGGAGGCTTACTATGGAAAGAGCAGCAGTGATACACTTTGCAGATAAAGAATATTGTTATGCAGTAGATAAAGATGAATTTATGGTCCGAATCCGCACAAAAGCAGGAGACATGAAGAAGATAATGCTTCATTTTCAGGATAAATACATTCCGGTGCATAGATATGACAGCAGACAGTCTGAAGAAATGAAAAAAGTAGCCTGTGATGGCATTTATGATTACTATGAAGTGGTGATTCATGCAAGTATGATTTGTGTCCGTTATTATTTTGAATTGCAAGGAAATGATGGAGAAATTCTGTACTATGGCAATGATAATTTTTACTATGGCGCATTGGCAAATATCGACTGTATGTTTGACTGTCCGCAGATAAAACGGGAGGAAGAGATGTTTGTTGTGCCGGATTGGGCGCCGGGTAGTGTAGTATACCAGATATTTCCGGACCGTTTTGCCAAGGATTCTGATTATACAGAGGACTGGTACAAGCAGAACATTCATTACAAGGATAAGTTTTATGGAAATTTAAAAGGTATTTTAAAGCAGATAGACCATATCAAAGAGTTGGGTGTAGATGTGATTTATATGACACCAATCTTTTGTTCTGACAGTAACCACAAATACGATACGATTGATTATTTCCACGTAGATCCCGAATTTGGTACAAAGGAAGATTTGAGTGAACTTGTAGAAGCGGCTCATGAAAGAGGGATGCGTGTCATATTAGATGCGGTATTTAATCATACGTCTCCTAAATTTTTTGCTTTTGAGGATGTGAAGCGTAAGGGCGAAGATTCTGAGTATAAGGATTGGTATTATATTAAGGAATTTCCGTTAAAAGCAGAAAGGGATACGGTACCAACGTATGAAACCTTTGCCTACCATGGTGGCATGCCTAAATTGAACTGCCGTAATCCAAAGGTGCAGGAATATATTTTAGAGGTTGTACGCTATTGGATGCGTGAGGTGCATATTGACGGCTGGCGTTTGGATGTGGCAGATGAAATAGGACCGGAATTGTGGCGTTGTTTCCGTAAAGAAGTAAAAGCAATCAATCCGGAAGCATTAATCATAGGAGAAATCTGGCATTTTGCAGAACCACAGTTACAGGGCGATATGTGGGACAGTGTGATGAATTACCGTTTTTATGACAGCGTGTTAGGATATTTCGCCTACCGCAATATGAATGCAGAACAGTTTGCGCAATCGCAGGAAAAAGTACGTGGTCGTATACACACCAGTGTCTATCCGGTATTATGGAATCTGATTGACAGCCATGACACAGCCAGATTTTTACATCAGGCAAAAGAGAAAAAAGAATTGTTAAAAATGGCAGCAGCAATGCAGTTATTGTCTCCGGGAATGCCAATGATTTATTATGGAGACGAATATGGCATGACAGGCGGTCGGGATCCGGAAAACAGACGAGGTATGCTGTGGGATGAAGCGCGTCAGGACAAAGAAATGTTCCAGTGGTACAAGACACTGACCACTCTTAGAAAAACACATCCATGTTTAGCCAAAGGTGAGCAGAGATGGATTGTTACAGATAACGACAATGATATTTTAGTAGCAGAATCCGTATATGGCGAAGACCATTTGACACTGGTATTCCACAACCAGAGCAAGAAAGCAGAACTGCCGGAATATGCAGGCAAAAAAGATTTGCTTAGTGATAAAATCTTTGATGGTGTATTAGAACCATACAGTGTATATGTATTTTAAAAGCTACGGCTTCGCATGAATGGCAGTGCGAAGCCGTAGCTTTGTGTGTAAATTAGTTTTTGACAAAATAAAAAAATCGGTATAGGATATCTTAGATATACATAATTTTGATAATTCACGGATGAATAATATAGAAGGAGATAGATTATGAAAAAGCAAGAACAATTAGATACCTATATTCATTATTGTATGTGCGCAATGGGAGGTTTCTTCGGTGGTTATGCAATTTTAAATCGCTGTGAGGTATTTGGTTCCTCACAGACAGCTAATCTTATTAATCTTGTCATAAATTTGTTAGGAAGAAACCTTCCGGAATGTTTCATTCATTTTGGGGCAGCCGCTTTGTATGTGGCAGCCTTAGCCTTGGCAGTGGTACTTATGAAACGTACCAGACTACACATGCGATATGTTAGTATTTTTATAGATTTTGTGGCCATTCTTATTTTGTGCTGTCTGCCTGCTGATATGGATCCAATGCTTGGTTTGTATCCGATTTTCTTTGCTACTGCCATGCAGTGGAGCGTATTTAGTGGTGCACAGGGGTTTGCCAGTGCATCGATCTTTTCCACCAATAATGTAAAGCAGACGGTGTCATCCTTTACAGCCTACTTATGTGACAAGGAGAAAGAACATCTGGTAAAAGCAAAATTTTATGGTGGCGTATTGTTGGCCTATCACCTTGGCGTAGTACTTGCCTACATTGGGTTTATATATTTAGGACTTCAGGGAGCGGTATTTGGGGGTCTTCCCCTGCTGTTAGCAGCCGGTCTGGTGTTTTACGCAGAAGAATCACCAAATGTAAAAAATAAGATAAAAGTAGCGTTTTCAGAAAAGTTATGATAGAATAGAAGCTGTCAGTGTTATTTTACTAAGAAAGAGTTCTGCTTGTAGAAAGCAATTTTCAAACATGCTCTAGAGAAAATATAATTATGGAGAAGAAAAATGGAAAAATCAGAATTTTTGAAAACATTACCTACAGTGAATGAATTATATGCAATTGTCAACCAGTTGACAAAAATGCCACATGTACATTGTGATGAAGAAACCTTTGACGATACCATCACTTTGTATGAGAAAAAAGAGGATGCAGAAGCAGCAGCGAAAGCGTTGATGAAGGAGCATATTCCTTGCGGAGTGTTGGTAATTCTTCAGAAAACTGTGGGTGCCTTATATTTAGACTTGATGTTAATGGGTGTGAACCGTGTTGATTTTGTAATGGAAAAGGAAACGCATGTGTTAGAGTTAAGTGATATCATTAGACGCAAAGACGATGATGAGATTCCGGAAGGAAAACGTCCAATTGAGAATCCGGAGTTAAAGCTCAGCATGTTGTATTTCTTCCAGGAGATGCGCAAGAACGTGCCACCAGAAGAGAAGAAAAATCTGCGCCAGCTAGAAGAAGAAATGATTATCAATGTAATGCGTGCTACCTATATTATGCCACTTATGGAAGTGGAGAAAGAGAACGGAGAAAAGGCACAGACCTTTTTACAGTTAAAGAATCCGGAAGGGGATAATTATTTAGCAGCCTTTACGGATACTGTTGAGTATAACCGTTTTGTAAAAGATGGAGAACGAATGCCAATCGTTCCAACTAAATTTGAGCAGCTTTTGCAATTGCGTAAGACAAATGTAAAGGGTATTGTTATCAACCCGGCAGGTATCAATGTGGTATTGACAAATGAAAATTTAGAGAAATTTGAGGAATCATTTGAACTGCCATCATAACATGATAATGGTTTAGATAACAGATAGAGAAGACACTTGCCGGCATATACGCTGACAGGGAACCGTAGATAGAAAAAGATACAGGAATGACAAGGGAAAATCATCATAGAATAGTAGAAAGAACCATGTGGAGAAGTGAATGCGTTTTATTCTATATCTATCGAATTGTATGATTCCCCTTGTCATTTTTTATATTGTGGGATACGGCATATTGCAACGAACAAATGTGTACGAAGATTTTATAAAAGGAGCGACGAAAGGCTTTAAGACAGTGGTAGAAATTATGCCTACCCTGGTAGCGCTAATGGTAGGAGTAGGGATTTTACGTGCGTCCGGTTTTTTGGACTTTGTGGCAGAGCTGTTAAAACCATTAGCTGAACTTCTGGGCTTTCCAGCTGAACTTGTACCACTGACATTAGTACGTCTATTCTCCTCCTCCGCAGCAACCGGAATGACAATCGACATATTCAAGGAATTTGGCACCGATTCTTACATAGGAAAAATCACATCTATTCTAATGAGTAGCACTGAAACAGTTTTCTATACCATGTCTGTATACTTTCTCACAGCCAAAGTCTCCAAAACCAGATACACCCTGGCAGGTGCCTTGATTGCCACCTTAGCCGGTATCGTTGCAAGTGTCTGGATGGCAAATTGGATGTGAAGTTTTTTGCCTGATTTTCCGGCTGACAGTGTTGTCTTCAATTGACGATGACGTCCTATTATACTTGACGGTTCTTGTTACATGTGCTAAAATGAAAAACGTTTTCAAATTGAAACGTGTATTGGAACTTAGGTATTTGCGAAACGTCAACAAGGTAGTAAATTGTCATTTCTTTTGCAAACGCCTAGTATAGGATCTTAAAAGCAGGAGAGAACTCACATGCCAAGAAGTAAAGAATACAAAACCCGCCAGGGCGAACTGATTTTAGAATACATGCGCAGTCAGGGCGAAGGAAATGTTACGGTAAATGACATAGCAGAAGCATTTCAGAAAAAGCAGATAGACGTTGGTGTAACAACCATTTACCGCCAGTTAGATAAATTAGAAAAAGAAGGAAAAGTACGCAAATACAGATTAAAAAGCATGAACAGTGCAGCATTTGAATATATCGAAGCTCCCGAGGAATGCAGCAGACATTTTCATATGAAATGTGAAAAATGCGGAAAGGTGATCCATATGCATTGTAACGAGATAAACCAGCTGATGGAGCATATAGCAATGGATCATCATTTTATTGTAAATCGGGTAAATACAGTGCTGTATGGCGTCTGTGAAACATGCGGCGACAAGGAATAGTGGAGGAAGATTATGAAAAATACAAGATGGATTGGAAGTGTAATGATACTGTTATGTACTGCTGTTTTAGCAGGATGTGGAGGAAAAGCAGAGGAAAGTAATGATAGTGATAAAGTAAAGGTAGTAACCACCATTTTTCCGGCATATGATTTTGCAAGAGAAGTGGCAGGTGAGGAAGCAGAGGTTACCATGCTGTTACAGCCGGGAACCGAAGCACACACATACGAACCAACCCCAAAGGATATTAAGGCAATACAGGATTGTGATGTGTTCATCTATACTGGTGGAGAAAATGATGTGTGGATAGAGGATATATTAAGTACTATGGACACCTCGGATATCGTACAGGTACGCATGGTAGACTGTGTGGATATTTTGGAGGAGGCAGAGTTAGAAGGCGTTGAGGAACATGAGCATGAAGAAGGGGAAGAACATGAAGAAAGTGAAGAGCATGCACATGAAATTGAGGAACATGTGTGGACATCTCCTGTAAATTCCATGGCAATTGTGGATACCATTGCAGCTAAGCTGGCAGAGAAAGACAGTGAGCATGCAGAGATATACCAGAAAAATGCAAAAGAATACCAGGTGGAATTGGAGAATTTAAATCAGAAATTTAAGAGCGTTGTAGCTGGTGCAGAACGAAAGACGATTGTGTTTGGTGACCGTTTCCCGATTCTGTATTTTGCAGAAGAATATGGACTTTCTTATTATGCTGCATTCCCGGGCTGTGCATCAGATACAGAGCCAAGTGCATCAACCATTGCATTTTTAACAGATAAAGTAGAGGAGGAGAAGATTCCTGTTGTGTTCAAGATAGAATTAAGCAATGGGAAAGTGGCAGACACCATTGCGGAGAGCACGGGGACAAAGGTGCTTACCTTCGAAACCTGCCATAACCTCACAAGAGAAGATTTTGAAAATGGAGAAACATATCTGACATTGATGGAACGGAATGTGGAAACGCTGAAGGAGGCTTTGAATTAATATGGCATTAATAACCTGTCGCGATTTATGCCTGGCATATGAAGGAGACCCGGCTGTCATTGAAAATTTAAATATAGAAGTAAAAGAAGGGGACTACCTTTGTATTTTAGGAGAAAATGGCTCTGGTAAAAGTACACTGCTGAAAGGTTTGTTGGGCTTGAAAGCCCCATCCTCCGGTGAAATTATTTTAGGAGATGGGCTGAAACAGTCTGAAATTGGTTACTTGCCACAGCAGAGTAGTGTGCAGCGCGAATTTCCGGCAAGTGTTTATGAGGTAGTGTTGTCCGGATGTTTGAATCAGACAGGTTTCTTTTCTTTTTATCGAAAAGAGCATAAAGAATTAGTGGACAAGAACATGGAACTGCTAGATATAAAAGATTTGAAGAAACGCTGCTACAAAGATTTATCCGGAGGACAGCAGCAACGTGTACTGTTAGCAAGAGCCTTGTGTGCCACAAAGAAGCTGTTGATTTTAGATGAGCCGGTGACCGGATTAGACCCACTTGTGACCGCAGAATTATATGATTTGATTCAAAAGATTAACAAACAGCAGGGAATCACCATTGTGATGGTATCTCATGATTTGCAGAATGCTATTTCCCAGGCGAAGACGATTTTGCATTTAGGGGAAAAGGTATTATATTACGGTGATGTGAAAGAATATTGCAACAGCACCATGGGAAATACGTTCATAGGAGGAAGTACCGTATGTTAGAAATGCTTATGGAAATGATGTCTTATCCGTTTATGCGTCGTGCATTTATAGTGGGAATTCTGGTGTCACTCTGTGCTGCATTGCTTGGTGTAAGTCTTGTGTTAAAGCGGTATTCCATGATTGGAGATGGATTGTCTCACGTTGGATTTGGTGCCATGGCAATTGCAACTGCCTTGCATGTGGCGCCACTTAGTGTGGCCATTCCGGTTGTGGTGTTAGCAGCATTTTTCCTGCTTCGCATAAAGGAAGATACCAGAATAAAAGGGGATTCTGCCATTGCCATGATATCAACAGGCTCCCTTGCAATCGGTGTTATGGTTATCTCCATGACAACGGGAATGAATACGGATGTGTCGAATTATATGTTTGGTAGCATTTTAGCCATGAGCAACAGTGATGTTATTATGAGTGTCATTTTATCAATCATTGTTCTTGCATTATATATTCTTTTTTATAATAAATTATTTGCAGTTACGTTTGATGAAAAATTTGCTCAGGCAACCGGTGTACGAGCAAATGCTTATAATACACTGTTAGCAGTGCTGACGGCAATTACCATTGTGTTGGGAATGCGAATGATGGGAACACTGCTCATTACAGCATTAATCATTTTTCCGGCTTTGTCGGCTATGTGTGTGTGTAAGAATTATAAGGGCGTAGTCATACTGGCAACGGTATTTGCTGTGATTTGTTTTTCTGTTGGATTGCTGGTGTCTTATGTGTATGCAACACCAACGGGAGCAAGTGTAGTCATCATGAATATGATTGTGTTAGCACTTTGTAATCTGGTAAAAATGTTCCGTTAGTGTCAATTTATGAAAAGTTAATATTTCTCCTGTATTCTTAATGACAAAAATAATGCTACCTGTGCTATCATAGGTGTATGAGAAAATGTAGGCACAGGTGAATATTATGAAAATAAAAACAGAAAAAAAAGGAATGAAATTAAAAACACGAATTATCATTGCATTTTTTATGATGATTATTTTGCCGATTGTGTTAGTATCTGTGGCAGCGTATGGTTTTGGTTCTTATCATATAGATACCTTGCGAAAAAGTTATGGTGTAGAATCCTTTTCGGCAGACAGTCTGACGAACTATCTCAAGGCATTTGAGCAGATGCTGAGTCAGGAGATAGGGGACATTGAAAAGCTGGCAGTAGCCGAGCCGGAAAAATTCGAAGATATGCAGTTTCTTGAGAACTTGAATAGGCAGTTAGGCGAAAAAGGCGCCTGCATTCATGTGTTTAAAAATGATGCAACGTATTATTCCGGTGTGGATCAGGAGTTGGCTGATAAGTTAGAGAGTGTGTTAGGAAAGGACAGAATGCCGGATTTAGAAGGCGGTATGTTTTTCAATGGACAAGCAGAGGTTCTGATTCGTCAAGTATCTTTTTCGTTTCATGATGATACAAAGGGCGATGTTTTTGTGATAATGAAGCTGAACCTCTTTCAGAAACAGGTGAAGTCGTTTTTCTTTGATATGCTGTTTGTAATTATAGTGATATTAATTTTTTGTAGTTCGCTGTTTAGTATCTGGATATACAGGGGAATCAGTGTTCCGCTGAAAAAATTAAGAGTTGCTACCAATAATATCAAAGAGGGTAATTTGGATTTTACCCTGGATGTGGAAATGGGTAGCGAAATTGGTGAGTTGTGTGGCGATTTTGAAGATATGAGAAAACGTTTGAGAGAATCAGCAGAAGAAAAGGTGCAGTATGATACAGACAATAAGGAATTAATCAGCAATATTTCCCATGATTTAAAGACGCCAATTACAGCAATCAAAGGATATGCAGAGGGCATTATGGATGGTGTAGCAGATACGCCGGAAAAAATGGATAAATATATCCGTACTATTTACAATAAGTCAAATGATATGGAACGGTTAATCAATGAATTGATGTTTTATTCTAAGATTGATACCAACCGCATTCCATATACATTCAATAAAATCAATGTGGCGGAATATTTCAGCGATTGTGTGGAAGAGATTCGTATGGAATTGGAGTCAAAGAATTTTAAGTTGCAGTATTTCAATTATGTGGACGAGGATGTGGTCATTATTGCAGATGCAGAGCAGCTAAAACGCGTAGTCAACAATATTGTCAGCAACGCTTTGAAATATAATGACAAGCCTCAGGGAATTATGAATATGCGAATTAAGGATGTCGGTGACTTTATACAGGTTGAGATGGAGGATAATGGTCAGGGAATTGCGGTGAAGAGCTTGCCATATATTTTTGACCGTTTCTACCGTTCCGACACATCACGCAATTCTACAAAGGGCGGAAGTGGCATTGGTTTATCCATTGTAAAGAAGATTATAGAAGATCATGGAGGTCAAATCTGGGCAAACAGCAAAGAAGGAACGGGTACGACTATGTACTTTGTGTTAAGAAAATATCAGGAGGTTCCGATAAATGAGTAAAATATTAATTGTAGAAGATGAAGAAAGCATTGCAGATTTAGAGAAAGATTACTTAGAGTTAAGTGGCTTCAGTGTAGAGATTGAAAATCGTGGTGACGTGGGATTACAAAAGGCATTGGCAGAGGAGTTTGATTTGATTATTCTTGACTTAATGCTTCCAGGCGTGGATGGCTTTGAAATCTGCAAAAGCATTCGCGAGGAAAAGAACACGCCAATCATTATGGTGTCTGCAAAGAAGGATGACATTGATAAAATCCGCGGATTAGGTCTGGGGGCAGACGATTACATGACCAAGCCCTTCAGTCCAAGTGAGTTAGTTGCCAGAGTAAAAGCGCATTTATCCAGATATGAGCGTTTGATTGGTACCAATGCCAAGAAAAATGAAATCATAGAGATTCGAGGTCTTCGTATCGACAAGACAGCAAGACGTGTGTATGTAAATGATGAGGAGAAGAATTTCACCACAAAGGAATTTGACCTTCTTACTTTCTTAGCAGAGAATCCAAATCATGTCTATACCAAGGAAGAATTATTCCGGGAAATCTGGGATATGGAATCCATTGGTGATATTGCTACCGTTACGGTACATATCAAAAAGATTCGTGAAAAGATTGAATTTAATACGGCGGCACCACAGTATATAGAGACGATTTGGGGTGTAGGGTATCGGTTTAAGGTGTAGAGGGAAAGATTTTATATCCATCCCCCATCCAGTGTAATGACTTGTCCGGTCAGATAGGAAGGCCCTTCTGTAATGGAGTACACCAGTGCTCCAACTTCCGCAGGGTCTCCCATCCGGCAGGCAGGAATTTCATCAATCAACGCCTGTCGGTCTGCTTCATCCAGAAACTGGTTCATTTCTGTATCAATGGCGCCGCAGGCAATGGCATTGACCTGTACATTAGAAGGAGCCAGCTCCTTTGCCAGCGCTTTTGTGAAGCTGTTGATACCGCCTTTTGAAGCAGAATAGGCAACTTCACAGGAAGCACCTACAGTTCCCCAGACAGAAGAAATAGTTACAATTTGTCCGTTTTTCTTGGCAACCATAGAAGGGATTACTTCATGGCAACAGTAAAAGACAGAACTTAGATTCGTGTTTATCACACGATGCCATTCCTCCACAGTCATATCAGAAAGAAGTCCAATGTGGGAAATGCCGGCATTGTTCACCAGAATATCTACAGAACCAAGGGTTGTCTGCACCTCACGGAATATAGCTTGCACCTCATCGGGATTCCCTACATCAGCACATCCTGCGAAGCAGGAAATGTGATAGCGCTCCGTAAGTTCCTTGCAAAGTTCATTGAGTAGTTCCTTATTTTTTTGGCAAATTAAAAACAGATCATGTCCCATTTGGGCATATTTTATGGCAATGGCGCGCCCAATGCCACGAGACGCACCGGTGATTACAACATGTTTACTCAAAATACTACCTCATTATGTTTATATGTGATGGTTTATATGCAACAGATTTATTATATTAGGCATTTGCGAAAATGAAGGTCATCCGCAAATGCCTATTTATTATATAACCATAAGGAGAGATTTTCAATGCAATGGGTTCATTATTTTGGAGAATGGTTAAGGCAGATAATACATAGTATAGAATTCCGTTTTCAAAATATTCTCATACTGTTGCTCTAAAGTTGTTGCTTCCTTACTGGAAACAATTGTCACAATATAAGCATCACCAGATACATTTGCTAGAGCTTCCAATTCTACATAATTCCACATACTGTTCTTTGTAGAAAATTGCATACCATATGCCCACATATCTTTTACATTTCCGGTTAAAACATAATAGATATTTTTTCGATCATGGTTTTCTAAGTATGCAATGACAGGTTCACTGTATTGTTTTTGCAGGCTCTGCTTGCATAATAAATACACGTTCTCTGTTGTTCTTGCGTTGACAGACCATAAGATACTAAGAGAACCAATGATAATCAGCACACACTTTTTTTTACAATGTATATAGTAGAGTAAAATTAAAAATGCACCATATACAAAAAGAACAGTAGTACCGGCATTATATATGCTTTGAAAATCCGTAGCAGTATATAGTTCCGGCAGTCCTGTAGTATTAATTAGATTGTTGGAACCAGAAAGACCAAGTTTGCTGATTCCCATTGCTGTGCAAAGACCGGACAGACAATAGAAAGAGGCAAGAAAGAGTGTTGCCATGCTTCTTTTTTCTATATGGATAAAGTACAAAACTCCCAACGCAATCACAGGGATGAGCGTATATTCAGAGTACCTTCCGTATAACACGCTATCAGCTCTGGCGCATTGATAATTAGAAAATACATTTAACAGAAAGCTTCCACCAATAGAAAGAATAAAAAACAGGGCAATTACTTTTTCCTCCTGTGCTGCCTTGTGTAAAAACAAATGTATAAGATACCCAATCCCCCATGCTGCCAGAAAATAACTTGAGGACAACATATAAAAAATTTTTCCCATAATACCAAGCAACAAGCGACTTATGCCATTCATTTCACCAATGGCAAAAATAGGATGGTTGTTATAATACATATTTTTTGCGACACATACAGAAGTAATGCTGAAAAGCAGTAGGAATATGCCTAGAGCATATAAAACAGTCATTTGCCTATTCTTTGGAAAGGCAGAATACAGTTTGTGAAAGAACCTGGTGAGGATAAGAAGTAATATACTTCCTGCAATGAGCCAAAGAACAGTGTCAGTAGTCAAAAATTGTATTAATTTGTCTATTTGCCCGGCAAAATCATTGTCATAGGCGTGGGTAGACTGGTGCCACAGCTGCTTCATTAAGAACCCCTTGATTATTTCATTCGCACAAAATCCAAGAACTGTTACACAACCTAGCAATATAATATGTCTAACGTACGTTTGATTTTTTAAAAGAACATAAAAATAAACAGCAAAGACCGCAAGGAGAATGACCAGTGTTCGCTGATGAACCCAGAAAAGGTAACAAAGAACCAGACCTATCCCAAGTGTCTTAAGGTAAGAAGGTTTTTTTATCTGTCTTAATACAAGGTAGGAAAGTAGCAGATACAAGGTTAGAATGAGCGTCTCAGACCATGCTACTTTTGTATAGACTTGTACACAGGGATAGCACATGGCAGCAAAGCTGGCAAATACTATCCATAGATTATGTTTCTTTTTGTCAAGTGTTTGCAGTAGCTGGTTGAGCAATAGAAAAGATAAAAAACCAAATATGGCATTGAGAAGCACAGCAAGCTGATAGGCAGTTACCATGTTGGATATAAAATTAACAAAGGGAGTTAGGAGTAGTGAATATCCAAATGAATAGTAGGACATGGAAGTAATCAATCCGCTCCAGTTGTATCCGGAAAATAATGCAGCAATGCTCCAATAGCCATATTCATCAGAGAGTACAGCCGGCTGGTTATATTTACTAAGATTCCATAGATACAGACATAATAGTATGGCGGATAAAAGTATAAAAATAGCATAATACCAAGTTTTTTGCTTCAAATCAGAGCTCCTCCTTTATTGTGTTAAAAAGTTAATTAAATTCATTTTTGTAAAGAAAAAATAGGTCAATAATTCGCTCAAAGCGAAAAAACAAATCATATTATATATAAGTTTTTTTTATTTGACAATATTTAATTTTCTTGATAAACAGCTATTTTGCATGGAAGTAACTACACAATCATGAAGAAAATGGTAAGTGTAAAGAAAAGTAAAATTTATGAAAAAGTTCGCTAAGAGAGAAAAAATAGTTGAAAAAATATAATCATAGTTGTATAATTAATCCATCGTTTAAAGATAAACGAAAGTAAATGTAAAAATACAGTTTGTGACAGTTGAAGGAGGTTTCACAATAAGACTGTATGTTTTGCAAGAGAACAAAATGGACAGAGAGATGTCCAAAAAGAGAAAGGGCGGAAGTATATGAAGAAAAAATTACAGGAAATTGCATTAGGTTTGACGGTGTGTCTTGTCATTTCACAGGTGTCTCCAATGGCAGTTATGGCAAATGAGGGAGCTGTTAGCACAGTTGAGCAGTCAGCAACTATTCAGAACGGTAGTTCAACAGGTGGAACACAGGATACCACAGGTGGAACACAGGATACCACAGGTGGAACGAAAGATACGACTAGCGGAACACAGGATACCACAGGCGGAACACAGGATACTACGGAACCGGCACCGGTAGACCCAACACCGGCACCGGTAGACCCAACACCGGCACCAGTAGATCCAACACCGGCACCGGTAGATCCAACACCGGCACCGGTAGATCCAACACCGGCACCGGTAGATCCAACACCGGCACCAGTAGATCCGACACCGGCACCGGTAGACCCGACACCAGTACCGGTAGTTCCGACACCAGCACCGGTAGTTCCAACACCGGCACCGGTAGAGCCAACACCAGATGTAGCAACTCCAGTCGTTGAGACAAAAGCAGATGGCACTGTTGTTACAACAGAAACAAAAGCAGATGGAACAGTATCTGTTACAGAGGAAAAGAAGGATGGTTCAAAGACAGTAACAGAGACAAAGACAACACAAATAAGTGCTACCAAGACTAAGGTAGAGACAGTGACAACTGCTACAACAGCAAAAGGAAAGTCTGTAACAACAAAGGAAACAACAACCGTAACAAAGAAAAAGGACGGAAGCAGCACAGAAACATCTACCATTCAGACCAGTGATTGTAAAGCAAAAGCTACAAAGACGGTTAAAGTAAACAAGAAGGGTAAAGTAACAAGCAGTACAGCAACTATTACAACGACAACAACAAAAGCTACTGTTAAGAAAACAACAGCAAATGTTTCTGTTTCTGTTAGTAGTACATTGTTAAATTCTGTAACAGATGGGAACAAAACAACTGTTGACGTCGTAGTAAGTAAGAGTACAATTGCCAGTGCAGTTTCAAGCAAAAAAGCAAAGACAATCAATTTGACCGTATCTGTTCCAAAGAATAAGAAGGCTGTCATTGATGATGTAACATTGGATAAAAATGCAGTGAGCAGCATTGCCAAGAGCAAAAAAGCAGTAAACGTTACAGTAAAGAATCCAAATGGTGATAATTATACTGTAAAAGTAACTGCAAAGTCTGCTGCCAAATTAAATGGTAAGCTGAATTTAGGTTTGGATGTTAGCAGTGTAAGTAGCACTACAGGCAAAGTAAAAACCAATGTAACAAATGCATTAAAGAAGAGTAAGGTAGCTACTAACAAGGCACAGGTTGTATCTTTCTCTGATAATAAGAATTTAAAAGCAAGTGTTCAGGTAACATTAAATGCCAAGGGAATCAAGGGTGTTAAGACAGGAAGTAAGGTATATGTATACTATTACAATTCCAAGACTGGAAAATTATCTTTAGTATCTAAGACTCCATATAAAGTGTCTAAGAAGGGAACTATCACTTTCACAACATCAAAGGGTGGTAACTTTGTAATGACTACAAAAAAACTGTAGTTAACAATTCTATTTTTGAATAACGCATCAAAAGCCCCACATCAATTCACAATAAATTGATGTGGGGCTTTGTTCTTAAAAAGAACTATCATAACTAACCTTGATTTAAAAAAATACATTTGGGATATACTAAAATATTAATTATAGTGTGTGAAATAAAAAGAATAATCGCTAATAGCGAAAGAGAATTGAATTCCTACATCTATGAAATATTCTTATTCGTGGGCTGGACGATTATAATTTTATCGAGGTGATAATATATGGTAATATCCCAGAATAAATTACAAATAGGGGAACGAATACGTTTATTGCGAAAAGCTAAGGGATTAACGCAAGCAGAGTTCTCGGAGAGCATTAATATTTCTGTTAATTTTCTTTCGGAAGTGGAGACGGGAAAGAAGAGCTTATCTGTAGAGAATTTACAGAATCTTTGTCGTATACATGAGATTTCAGCAGATTATATTTTGTTTGGGCATTCCGGTCAGAGTACAGAAGAAAGTGAAATGATTATTTCTGAACTCAATACAATGCCCCCAAAATGTTATCCTTATATTCTTGAGTATTTACGTTCTGTAAAAAAAATGATATTGAATGAAAAAGATAATTCAAATATGTAAGGCATAAAAATGGCATGTCTGACATAAAAATTCTGGTAGAAAAATCTACTTTCAAAAAGATTCATAAATTTTTTCACATGTCTGAATAGTATTTTCAAAATAAAGAATTAAAAAACGACAGCATTCTTGTAGCATCTTGGATGCAAAAATGAAGAAACTCATTTGTATAAAACTTGTAAGAATAGGAACAATCTGCTATGATAAGAACTTGGAAATACGTTACTCTACATGCGCACAATGAATTCTTCATTGTGCTCGTCATGATATGGTGAAAATGATATGGAGGCAGGAAGGCAGACTATGTTAGATGTGATTATAATCGGCTCCGGTCCGGCAGGACTGGCAGCTGCAATTTATGCAGAGAGAGCATTGCTAGATACACTTGTGATTGAAAAAGAATATACAAGTGGTGGACAGATCATAAACACTTATGAAGTAGATAATTACCCGGGATTAAAGGGAATCAATGGTTTTGATATGGGAGAGCAGTTTAAACAGCATGCAGAGGCTATGGGAGCAACCTTTGCACAGGAAGAAGTGACAGAGATTCGCGACTGTGGAGCTTATAAAGAAGTTATAACAGAACAAAACACCTACCAGACGAAAACAGTGGTGCTTGCCATGGGTGCAAAACATCGTTTGTTAGGGGTGCCGGGAGAAGCAGAATTGTCCGGTATGGGCGTATCCTACTGTGCTACTTGTGATGCAGCATTTTTCCGTGGAAAAACAGTGGCAGTTGTAGGCGGAAGTGATGTTGCCGCGGAGGATGCCCTTTATCTTGCGAGAGGATGTAGTAAAGTCTACCTGATTCACAGACGCGACTCCCTCCGTGCTGCAGCAGTGCTCAGCGAGCAGGTGAAAAACACACCAAATATTGAAATCCTTTGGGATACTGTGGTAGAGTCAGTACAGGGAGAGGATATGGTAGAGAATGTGTCTATTCGTAATGTAAAAAGCGGAGAAACCTCCCTTCTTCCCGTGCAAGGTGTATTCATAGCAGTGGGCATTGAACCGAATGCGGGCATTGCAGCGAATCTTGTGGATTGCGATGCGCAAGGTTATATCTGTGCAGGAGAAGATGGTAGGACAAGCTGCCCGGGTATTTATGCAGCAGGCGATATCAGAACAAAAGCACTAAGGCAGGTGATTACAGCCGCTGCTGATGGTGCAAATGTCATTTATTCCATTCAGCAATGGCTGGCAGAGAATATGAACAAAGTGTAAAATATCGTAGGAAATGATACAAATGAGGAAAGTTTGGTTGACATGAGGAGCAGATTTTGGTATAATGCATTTTGTTGATTTAATAAATTTGTAATATAATTGTAAAAAAGTGATAGACAAACTGACAAGATGTTTAGGGAGGAACAATCATGAAGAACAGAGCGAAAGTGTTACTCGCGTTATTTATGGGTGTATGCGTGTTTTCCATTTCCAATATGGATGCAGAAGCAGCAGTAATGGATTCGGAAATGTCATGTGCAGGTATTTCAGTTGTATGGAGTGATTATTTAGAAGAGACAGGTTCTTCTACAGAAGCAACTGTCATGCCGTATGAAACAACCGTAGTAGGTGAGACAGCACCACAGCTTAGTAATGAAACAGTAGATGCAGCAACTGCTGAGACTACAACAGCAGAAGCAGAAACAACATCTGCAGAAGATACACAGCAGGAAGAAACAGGTGAATATGCGAATGTCGCAATTGCACAGGTTACGAACTATGTAAACCTTCGTAGTGAAGCGAATGCAGAGAGTGAAGTGGTTGGAAAGTTATATAACAATTCCGCAGCTACTGTTTTAGCTGAAGAAGGCGACTGGTATAAGATTAAATCCGGTACTGTAGATGGATATGTTAAGGCTGAATTCGTAGTAACAGGTGATGAAGCTGCTGAATTGGCAAAGACAGTTGGTACAAGAATGGCAACTGTTGATACAGAAACATTAAAGGTTCGTGAGAATCCAAACCTTGAATCTACTATTTTAACATTAGTGGCAGGTGGCGACGATTACGAAGTGTTAGAAGAAACAGAGGATGGCTGGGCAAAAATTATCGTTGATACTGAAATGGAAGGTTATGTATCAGCTGATTATGTAACTCTTAAGACAGAGTTTGTTGAGGCAGAATCAATTGAAGAAGAACAGGCAAGACTTGCAGCAGAAGAACAGGAAAGATTAGAAGCAGAAGCAGCGGCAAGACAGGCTGATGAAGAAGAAAGCAATACAAGCACAACAAAGAACAACGATAGTAGCAGTACAACAAAGAAAAAAACTACAAACAAAACAGATACGTCAAAAAGTAATAAATCATCAAAGATTGATACTTCTAATGAAAGTAGCGTTGGCGGAATTCGTGAGAAAATTGTAAATTACGCATTAAAGTTTGTTGGTAATCCATATCGTTATGGTGGTACAAGTTTAACAAACGGTACAGACTGTTCCGGTTTTGTTCAGTCAGTATTCCGTGACTGCGGTATCTCTATTCCAAGAGATAGCCGTTCACAGGCAGTAGGTGGTACAACAATTTCTGTAAGTGATGTGAAGCCGGGAGATTTATTGTTCTACTCCAAAGGCGGACGTATTAACCATGTAGCATTATATATTGGTAATGGAAAAGTAGTACATGCAAGTACAAAGAAGACTGGAATCAAGATTTCAAGTTACAATTACCGTACACCATGTAAGGCAGTAAGATATGTAAAATAAATACGTGAATGAGCAAAACCCACAGCGAAAGCTGTGGGTTTTGTCAAGTTTATTTTTGTGTACAAAGCTGATATGATAAATACGAAAAAGGCAAATTGCACAAAAAATTGACACAATTAAAAGATGTCCACAAAATATGTGAGTTTGTAGAAAGAACTATCCACATAATGAAAAGGTAAAAAAACGTGGAAAATGAAGTTATACACGAAGTTATCCACATTATCCACATGATACACGGTGAATTTTGATGTTTACATAACGGAAAATGAAAACATTTGTTTTGTAAAAAACCACATAAATTGTGTCTGAAAAAGAAAAAATGATGAGCTTACGCATAAGAAAGTGTATTGGTTGTAATGAAAAAAAGGGTATGCTATAATGTACCTATTGAAAACACAGGAGGTAGTTACGCAAATGGAACAAACTGGTGAAATTAAATTTGACGTAAAAATGACAACAGGGCTTATGTATGATTTCCTTTTGTATCACACATACACCAGTGTGGCAGGATTGATTAGTACATTGTTAGGAATTTTGCTTGTAGGCTTTGGCTTGAATTTGCAGAATCAGGGAACAACGAATCCGTTGATTTATTATATTGCGGGAGGTATTTTAATTATTTATATGCCAATTAACCTTTGGTTGTCTGCGCAACGACAGGTAAAATTATCTCCAATATACAAAGAGCCGATCACATATACTCTTTGTGAAGAAGGGATTGTGACTGCTCAGAATGAGGAGGAGGCGAAAGCGGAATGGAGTGCGGTTCAGAAAGTGGTATCTACAGGAAGAAGCATTATTGTGTATACAGCAAAGAACCGAGGCGTAATTTTAGAAAAGAAGGCAATGGGTAATTCCTATCAGAATGTGTTAAAGATGATATCTACCCATGTGGAGCCAAAAAAAGTAAAAATCAAAAATTAGAAAGTGGAGTGTGTATGAAGATACAGGAATCTTTCAGTGAAAAGGATACATTTGAAATCGGTTATCAACTAGGCAGTCAGGCAAAACCAGGTTCGGTCTATACATTAAATGGAGATTTAGGTGTTGGTAAGACGGTATTCACGCAAGGCTTTGCCAAAGGACTGGGAATTGAAGATAATGTAAATAGCCCAACATTTACCATTATCCAGATATACGAGGAAGGTCGTATGCCGCTGTATCATTTTGATGTGTATCGCATCGGTGATGTGGAGGAAATGGAAGAAATTGGATATGAAGATTATTTTTATGGAGAAGGCGTCTGCTTGATAGAATGGGCAGAATTGATAGAGGATATTTTGCCGGAGAATCGAATCCGGATTACAATTGAGAAAGAGTTAGAAAAAGGATTTGATTACCGCAGAATTACAATTGCATAGAGAACCTTAAATTTGGAGGATAAGTATGAAGATTATTGCGTTAGACAGCTCAGGGCTGGTGGCATCGGTAGCCTTGTTAGAAGATGATATTCTGGTAGCTGAGTATACAACGAATTTTAAGAAGACACATTCCCAGACATTACTTCCTATGCTGGATGAGATAGTGAAAATGACGGAATGGAACGCCGCGGAGGTAGACGCTATCGCAGTGGCAGGAGGTCCGGGTTCTTTTACCGGATTGCGTATTGGTTCAGCAACAGCCAAGGGATTAGGATTAGCGTGGAAAAAACCTGTTATCTCGGTGCCGACAGTAGATGCGCTTGCATACAATCTGTATGGGACAGAAAGTTATATTTGTCCATTGATGGATGCAAGAAGAAATCAAGTCTACACAGGTGTGTATACGTTTGAAAATCAGCGGTTTAAAGTGGTGAAAGAACAATGTGCAGTAGCGATTGATGAGATTGTTCAGGAATTAAATGCATATGGTAAGCCGGTTATTTTCCTGGGGGATGGCGTTCCTGTTCATAAGGATATGGTAAAAGACATTATGAAAGTGGAATATTCTTTTGCACCTGTACACCTTTCCAGACAAAGAGCTGGGGCAGTAGGTGCTTTGGCGATGGAATATTACAAAGCAGGAAAAATACAAACAGCAGCAGAACATGCTCCGGAATACTTGCGTATGTCACAGGCGGAACGAGAGCGCATGGAGCGAGAGAATAATAGAGTCTAAGAACCGGCAGAATGAGGGAAAAATGATTACTGTAAGAAAAATGAGCGATTCCGATATAGAAGAAGTAGCTGCCATTGAGCAATCTATTTTTTCCATGCCATGGTCGGCGGATTCCTTTCGGGACTCCTTAGCATTAGAACACACCATATATCTGACTGCTGAGTTAGATGGAAAAATTGCAGGATACTGTGGAATGTACAAATTATTCCACGAAGGCGAAATTGTAAACGTAGCAGTGAAAACAGAATACCGTAAACACGGCGTTGCCCAGACCATGCTAAATGAACTAATACATCTAGGGGAAGCGGCAGAGATAGACACTTTCTTATTAGAGGTTCGGGAAACCAACCAGCCAGCCCGCAATCTCTATGAGAAGCTGGGCTTTACCCAAATGGGAATTCGTAAGAATTTCTACGAAAAACCAGTGGAAAATGCCGTCGTAATGTGGAGACAACAAATGCAGTCTAAGTAATTACAGCAGTTTTATAAGGCAAATAGGAGTATTTTTCCACTTCTATTTTTGAAATAGTTCCTGTATAATCAATTTTGAAAACACATGAAAGTTTCGATTAAATGATTATGAAATACCGTAACTATTCAGAACAGGACTGTGCTGAACTGCACAGTCCGTATGAAAACGTAGTGGCAGCAGGCCAAAATCCATCACCGTAGGTGATTCTGCATGGATTTTGGCTCGTAACTATGAGGGTACTGAATAGTTACGAAATACCAATAATTTAGTGAAGTGTTTATAGTTTGATAAACACCTGGTGAACAAAATACAGGAGGAAAAAAGAAATGTGCAATACCGTAAGATGTAACCAATGCGGCAGGCCCTTAAAGAAAGAAAACAATATAATAACAGAAGGAGCATTGCAGTTAGACCTTACATGGGGCTATTTTTCAGAAAAAGACGGTGAAAGACACAAGTTTGTATTATGCGAGCCGTGTTACGATGCCTGGATAAAAGGTTTTGCTGTGCCGGTGGAGATTACAGATATGCTGGAATTACTATGATGGGGAGTATTGTGCTTCCCATTTTTTTGTGATAAAATAAATGACAAAAACAGGAAAGGTATACCATGTGCGAAATCTCCATGATACAGCACGCTAGGCATACAAGAAGGAGAATAATGTTAGACGTATGTTTGTTGGGCACCGGTGGAATGATGCCGTTACCATATCGGTGGCTCACATCTTTAATGATGCGATATAATGGTTCCGGAATACTCATTGATTGTGGGGAAGGAACACAGATAACCATAAGAGAGAAGGGATGGAGTGTAAAACCAATTGATGTGATGTGCTTTACCCATTACCATGGAGACCATATTAGTGGTTTGCCAGGATTGTTATTGACAATGGGAAATGCAGAACGAACAGAGCCATTGACCATGATTGGACCGAAGGGGTTAGAGCGCGTGGTGAATGCCTTGCGTGTGATTGCACCAGAATTGCCTTTCGAAATAATATTTAAGGAAATAGAAGGAAATGAGCAGACCTTTGAGATGGATGGCTATCGATTAAAGGCATTTAAGGTAAACCACAATGTGCTGTGCTATGGCTACACATTGGAGATTGACCGTGCAGGCAAATTCCAGTTAGACAAAGCAGAAGGATTGGGAATCCCGCGGCAGTACTGGGGGAGATTACAAAAAGGAGAAACGATAGAACTTGACGGTACCGTGTATACACCGGATATGGTCTTAGGGAATGCAAGAAAAGGCATTAAGCTGACATATTGCACAGACAGTCGTCCGACTGCATCCATTGCAGAAAATGCAACTGGATCCGATTTGTTTATTTGTGAAGGTATGTATGGAGAGAAGGATAAGGCGCAAAAAGCAAGAGAGCATAAACATATGACATTTTATGAAGCAGCAGAACTTGCAAAAAAAGCCGATGTTTCGGAATTATGGCTGACACATTACAGTCCATCGTTACCAAGACCGGAAGAATATCTTGAGGAGGTTAGAAAGGTATTTCCGAGGACATGTGTGGCAAAAGACAGGAGGACAGTAACACTTCGCTTTGAAGAAGAATAGGGGGAATTTCTATGAAAAAATACATTAAATATATAGTGATAGGTGTAATTCTGGTAGCTCTTTTAGTTGGGATATTTTTACATTTGTCAAAAAAACCAACATCAGGTGGAGAAGAAAATATTACATTGACAGAGGCGGACAAGCTCATCGCAAAGGATTTGGATCTTAATTATCCGAAGTCTCCGCGTGCAGTTGTTAAATATTACAGCGAAATCCTGGAGTGTATGGTAAATGATAAGGTAGAGGAAGAAGATTTGAAGAAGCTGATGGAGCAGGCTCGAAAACTGTATGATGAAGATTTGCTGGCAAATAACGAGGAGGATGACCAGTGGAAGCGAATGGTATCCGAATTGACAGGTTATGATTCAGCAGATATATATATATCGAAATGGGAAATTTCTACATCCAGCGACGTAGAATATGCAGAGATGGATGGCAGGGAATGGGCAAGTGTTCATGCTGTCTACACATTAAAAGAATTCGATTCTGCCACATATAATAACACGAGTGAAGTGTATCTGTTACGCAAAGATTCAGAAGGTAAATGGAAAATTTATGGTTGGCAATTAGATGAAAACCAAGGTTAGGAAGTAAGAAAAAATGAGTGATAAACTTATATTAGCAATCGAAAGCTCCTGTGATGAAACAGCAGCTTCTGTAGTGCGCAATGGAAGGGAAGTACTGTCAAATGTTATCTCTTCCCAGATTGCATTGCATACCCTATACGGAGGTGTAGTGCCGGAAATCGCGTCAAGAAAGCATATAGAACGTATCAATCCAGTTATTGAAGAAGCATTAAAGCAAGCATCCGTGACCCTTGAGGAGGTGGATGCGATTGCTGTGACATATGGTCCGGGTCTGGTAGGAGCGTTGTTAGTTGGCGTTGCTGAAGCAAAAGCAATTGCATATGCAGCCGGGAAGCCGTTAGTGGGTGTACATCACATTGAAGGACATATTGCAGCAAATTATATTGAGCATAAAGAATTAGAGCCCCCATTTATGTGTCTCGTTGTGTCTGGCGGGCATACGCATTTGGTTAATGTGGAAGATTATGGTGTATATAAGATATTAGGAAGAACCAGAGATGATGCCGCAGGAGAAGCCTTTGATAAAGTGGCACGAGCAATTGGTCTGGGATATCCGGGTGGGCCAAAGATAGATAAAGTGGCAAAAGAAGGGAATCCGGAATCTATTGCATTTCCACGTGCAAAAGTGAATGATGGTATTTATGATTTTAGCTTTAGTGGACTGAAGTCTGCTGTATTGAATTATCTGAATGGCTGTCAGATGAAGGGCGAAGAGATTGTAGTTCCTGATGTAGCAGCCTCATTTCAGAAAGCGGTGGTGGATGTGCTGGTGCAGAATGCCATGGCGGCAGTCGAGGAGCATAATGCCCATAAGTTTGCAATAGCAGGTGGAGTCGCATCCAACAGTGCATTGCGTCAGGCGATGAAGGCAGCATGTGAAAAAAGAAACATAGAATTTTATTATCCGTCGCCGGTATACTGTACAGATAATGCAGCGATGATAGGAGTTGCCGGTTATTATGAATACATTAAGGGAGTGCGCCACGGGTGGGATTTGAATGCATACCCGGGCTTGAAATTAGGAGAACGATAATGAAGCATGTTGCAATTGTATTAGCAGCAGGTCGTGGAAAGAGAATGGGAAGTGACATACCAAAACAGTATTTGCAACTGGGAGGGTATCCCATTCTCTATTATTCTTTAAAAACATTTGAAGAAAGTTTTTTAGATGAAATCATTTTAGTGACTGCTGAAAGTGAAATCGAGTATTGTAGAAAAAATATTGTGGAGAACTATAGATTCAAAAAAGTGAAACAGATTGTGGCAGGAGGAGAAGAACGCTATCATTCTGTTTATGCCGGATTGCAGGGGATTACGAACGGTTCCTATGTTTATATTCATGATGGAGCCAGACCGTTTATTTCGCAGGCAGATTTGTTGAAATTAAAAGCAGCTGTGGAAAAAGAGCAGGCATGCGTAGCGGCAATGCCGGTAAAAGATACGATTAAGCAAAGTAATGTGAACCAGTATGTAGAAAGTACACCACCAAGAAATCTGCTATGGGCAATTCAGACACCGCAGGTTTTTTCTTATGACTTAGTGTTTGATGCTTATGATAGATTGATGCAGGAAAAAATAGAAGGTGTGACAGATGATGCCATGGTAGTAGAGACGATGACCGATCATCCTGTGAAATTAGTAGAGACATCCTACCGTAATATCAAAATTACAACACCGGAGGATTTATTAATAGGGGAAGCGTTCCTAAAAAACCCTTAAATTAACGGAATAATATCATTAATTCAAAAAAAATGTAACAGTTCAGCCTTGTAATTTATCCAACGGGTATTACACCGGCTAAAATATAGCCGGTGTGCCCATGAATAACTTCTTTAGATTTTCGATAATCCCCATATTTCTTTTCTTAAGGGTTTCTATGACTGTCATGATAGAA
>JBGVMW010000327.1:0-7493 GCA_045125095.1 Lachnospiraceae bacterium | reverse complement strand
TACATTCCTTAAATAATCTTCAAAAGAATTTTCAAGGTCTGGTTCACTGTTTAGTTTTCAAGTTTCATTTCGCTGTCAACCAGCAACTTTTATATCTTATCACAAGATTTTCGCTTTGTCAACAACTTTTTTCATTTTTTTATTTTTTCTTTTATAATCTTACTGCCGTTCCCGACAGCTATGTTAGAATACCACAGCTTTTGACACCTGTCAACAGATTTTTTGAATTTTTTAAACTTTTTTGAAACTTCCTACAACTCGCTATATTAATAAAATTAGCTATTACATTATTAAATTAAGCTAGTTATTATGCTTGCACGCTTTGCCGCGCCGAATTTGGCACGCAGTGCACCCTCCTTTCAAATTCGTGCGCATCAGTTTTTATATACTAGGAAATTTCATACATTACATCATACAACGAACTGTTGCAATTTCCTAGTATATAAAAAAAATGGAGAGCCAACGCTCTCCATTTTCAATCCCTTATTAACTTCCCTCATTCACTCTGCCTCTGTATCCCCTTCTTTGCAGAAACAGTCTTCGTAGTATATCCCCTTTATACTCCTTAAATCTACTATGTTTCCCTTCAAACATATGATAATTATATTATACATTTTCCCCGTTTTTTTGCAAGAAACTCTACCCGAATGTAGGAGAACTCTACCTAAACGTGCAATAATTGTATCGTTTTCGTTAATTTTCCAGCGTTATCTCCTTCCAATCTGTCAGCAGCCTGTCTACTACCATCCGCTGTGCTGCTTCGGAAAGAAGAAGTACCGTATATGGTATTCCGGATTTACCTACGCGTTCTTCTTCTCGGATTCCTATCTGCATACCTGTCCCCAAAACATGCTTTCTGGTTCTTCCATTTACATATTCTTCTTCAAAATACTCCTCTGCCAACATTTTTTTCAGAATCACTTTCTGCGTCAAACGCTTCATACTGTTACTATCACGCATTGTATTTAATTGGTCTACTAGTTCCCCTAAGGATCCTTCTTCTGAATATACCACATTTTCCGCCATTTCTTTTGTAAGCACAAATGGTTCTTTTCTGCCGCTTCTTTTTCTGGTTGGTGCTATGGCAACTTCTTCCTCTGCGCCTTCAAAACAGTAAGGTCCTTCCACACGGCTTGTAAATTCCGCAATGCAGGAAAGAAAACGCTCTCCATACCGTTCATATTTATTTTCACCCACACCACTGACCTGCATCATATCTGTACGGGTAGTTGGCGTTTTTACACACATGTCTACTAATGTTTTGTCTGAAAAAATAATATATGGCGGCATCGCTTCTTCCTTCGCAATCTCATAGCGCAGTATCCGCAATGTTTCAAACAACTCAAAACCACTTGAGGTTAAGAGATCCGACATACGCTGTTTTGACTTTGCAGGTGATGTGATTTCTATTTCTTCCTCTTTTGTCTCAATACAAGAAACCACTACACGCTCTCTGTCTTCTAAGACTTCTTTGCATTTTGCAGTCAAACGTAATAATCTGTATTTATCCTCCGTTGCCCGGAGATACTCATTTTGTATCATATCTTGAATGATTTCTTTCAGTTTTTCTTCTTTTTCTCCTTTACATAAACCAAAGCTTGCCGTATCTGTCAACCCATAGGAACGAAGCTTAGCTCTATTCTCACCTCTTAATACGCCTACTATTACATTGATTCCATAGCGTTGCCCACATTCCCGTATACAGGTAATAATTGCTTTTGCCGTATCTGTTACATCCTGCTCCACATATTCAGTCAGACAATTAGAGCAGTTTCCACAATTTCCTCTGCCCATATCCTCAGGGTGTTCTCCAAAATATTGTAAAATATACGTACGAAGACAGCGTTTTGATGTACAATAACCAGTCATCGCCCGTAGCCTTTTTTCATCATTTTCCCGAATTTGTATCATCTCATCTGATGTAAATTCCTGGTTTTCCCCTTTATTATCAATCAAGAACTGATTAATCATCACATCTTGGGGCGAATACAACAAAATACAGGAAGATGGTTCTCCATCTCGACCTGCACGTCCTGCTTCCTGATAATAATTTTCCATGCTTTGCGGCATATTGTAATGAATCACGTAACGCACGTTAGATTTATCAATTCCCATTCCAAACGCATTGGTGGCAACCATCACTGGATTTTTATCATATATAAAGTCTTCCTGGTTACCATTCCGTTCCTCTGGCGATAAACCAGCATGATACTTTGTGGCAGAAATGCCATTGGCTTGTAGCATTTCACAAACGGCATCCACATTTTTTCTGGTTGCACAGTAAATAATTCCACTTTCATCCACATGGTCCTTCACATATTTCAGCAACTGACCATCTTTCTGTTTACAATGGCGCACTTCAAAATACAGATTTTCACGGTCAAATCCTGTTATCTTTACCACAGGATTCTCCAGATTCAAAATACATACAATATCGTCTTTTACACGCTCTGTTGCCGTCGCTGTAAATGCACTAACTACAGGTCGCACCGGCAAGGATTTGATGAAATTCACTATTTTTAAGTAACTTGGTCTGAAATCCTGTCCCCATTGGGAAATACAATGCGCTTCATCTACTGTTATCATGGATATATTCGTGTTCATCGCAAAATAAAGAAAATTATCCGTTTCTAACCGTTCCGGTGCAACATAAATAATCTTATAACGATATTCTGCTGCGTATTGTAAAGCTTTTGCTATCTGTGCTTCTGACAGTGAACTGTTAATGTAAGCTGCATGAATACCTGCCTGATTCAATGCTTTCACCTGATCTATCATCAAGGAAATTAATGGTGAAATTACAATGGTTACACCATCCAGTAACAATGCCGGCACCTGATAACAGATAGACTTGCCTGCTCCTGTTGGCATGATTCCCAATACATCAGAACCATTTATAATCGAATCAATTAAAACTTCCTGTCCCTCTCGAAACCCTTCATATCCAAAATACTTCTTTAGTATCCTATACATGTTATTTTTCATCATCTATAATTTTCCCTTCCACATCAATAATCGTCTGGCTAGCACTCTGGTATTCGGCATTGCGGTTGCTTACTTGTTTCTCTGTAAACCAGACTGTAAACATCTCCAAACTACCTCGAATAAAAATATAGCGCCTACCACTCTTAATTCATCCTTATTGTACTCTTTTACCTAACATAAAGTATATCGCAAATCTCCTTATATGTCATTAATTAATATCGTCTATATGTGACCCTCTGAAAACGTCGGCACTAAGGCTGTGTATGTTACAGCCTTAGTGTCCGCTACGTTTGAAGGGAGCGAGAGCGCGTCAAATATAGACTATGTAGTAAGCAGTTATTATGCTTGCACGCTTTGCCGCGCCGAATTTGGCACGCAGTACACCTTCCTTTCAAATTCGTGCGCATCATTTTTTTATATACTAGGAAATTTCATACATTACGTAATATAGCGGAGTGTTGTAATTTCCTAGTATATAAAAAAGAAAAAATAACTGTTCTACACCGATTATGGTACAAAACAGTTATTTTTCTTCTCAATTACTCATTTATGATATCGTCGACGGTTCCTCTGACGGCATTGCCGGTATTTCTTCATTTGGTTTTACCGGTGCTTCTCTATCTGGTGCACCAGACGGTTTTACCGGCTTATCCCCAGAAGGCATGGTTGGTACCTCACCATTGTTTTCCTTAAAAATGCCTGAACGATTGCCTCGGCCTCCGCCTCCATGTCCACTTCCCTTTCCATTCATCTGGCTGGCATTTCCAACATTGGTTACCATTTTTTCTTTTTCCATTACAATCTCTGTCTCTGTTTCTCCGCATACTAATGTATAGGTTTGTCCTGGCTGAATGTCCGCGGAAGACAGTATCAATGCCTGATATTCCTTTTCTGCGGTGTAAGTAATGAGCGCTGCACCATTGCTATCCTTTAGCGTGATCGTGTCTCCTGCCTTTCCTGTACTGTCAAGTACCGCATTAATGACAGGCTGTATCGAACTGTCAGAAGGTGCCTAATTCATTCCGGCGCTTCCACTTGTCATAAATGTTCCGCCCGACAAAATACATTCTAAACCATAATCTACCGCACCATTTCCACTATTCGTCGGTCCATTTACGGTTACGGAACCGCCTTTTACATAAAGAGCACCATTCGAATCTAATCCATCTCCGTCCGCATTTACCACAAGCGTACCATCATTTATGGTCAAAGCACATCCCGATGAAGACTCCATAAATGAATCTCCTCCTCGGATTCCTTGTGCGTTGGAATTATCATTACCACCTGCGACATTGATACCATCATCAGCTGCTTTCAATGTAATCTCTCCATCGTTAATCATCATGGAATATGCCTCCAACCCCTCATAGGATTCTGTAATTTGAATCGTTCCCCCTTCAATTAACAGCGTATCATCTGCATGTATTCCGTCATCAGTGGAAGCAATAGTGAAATTTCCGCCATAGATATTTGCATTTCCATTTACATGAAAAGCATCATCAAGTGAATTGATTGTATATTCTCCACCGGTTACATCCAGCAGCACACCAGCTTTCACACCTTTATTACTGGTCTCCTCTGTTTCAATTTCCTCTGAAGGTGCTTCTGTCGCAACCTCCCGTTTATTAAAGTTACCCATATCCTGTCGCGCAAATTCACCGGTACTTCCACCTGCGGTTGTTATATCAAATGTCCCACCAGCAAGCAACAGCGACGTCTCTGCTGACAAGCCATCTCCTCCGGCAGTTATCTTAAAGGTTCCTCCATCTACTGCAATATAACCCTTTAAGTCATCAGTATCATTATTACTCTTTATACCATCATTTTCACTAGTAACTGTAATGACTCCATTCGCAACGCTGATGGAATCTTTACCAAGAATTCCATTGTTTACCGCTGTAACATTCAATGTTCCATTCATAATTTTCAGATTATCTTTACAGCTAATGCCATTATGACATTGTCCATCTACTGTAAGAGAGCCTGTTCCATTGATGGTACAATTATCCTGCACATAAAGTGCCGCATCCGGAGTATCCGCTCCTTCCTCCACAGTATAACTGCCATTGCTAAGATTATTTTGTGTTCCTTCTGCTAATGTAATAATACATTTTTCTGTTTTTGCGGCATAGATTGCTGCAGAATTTCCAGAGTGGATCTCTACACCATTTAAAATGAGATGTACAACATCTTCTTTGTCCGCATCAACAACAATGGAACCATCGGACAATTTTCCCTCCAGCACATACGTACCAGCACCGGAAATGGTAGCTGTCGTTCCATCTACTTTCACATTTTCTCCATCACAAGTAATACTATCTTCATTTAACTTTACAGTCGCTGTCACAGACTCGCTTGCTATATCAGAATCATTGTCATCATAAGCAATTCTCGTCTCCTGTGTTGTAACTATCTTGTTCGTTGTTTCTGCTGTTGCAACATCGCCTGCTGTTTGTGCCTCCACCGATTTACCATCTGTTGTTTGGGTTGTTCACTCCTGTCCGCCACAACCACAAAGATTTATGGACAATACGGCGATTCCCACTATAGCTAACCATTTTCGTTTCATACTTTATTCCTTTCTCGTCTTCATTCATAACGATACCATACCCTTATAAAGTTACCATTGTAACTATACATTACATGTGTAGTTACAAGCATTCATCCAAATTTACTTCGATTTGCAGAACTCACCTTCGATATTGAATTTTTCTTTCAATTCTACATTGCCTCAACAGGACCATTCTGTACCATTCCGCATACAATTGTCAGATTACCATTTCTACAACGAAGTGCATCAATCATCTGTTTTTCATCTGCTTCTTTCTTCATCGTTATGCGATAAGACAATTCAAACATACTTCCTAAGTTTGTAGTTTTTACTCTTACCAGCTTCACATTCTTTGTATACTCTTCAAAAATATCATCAAACACATTTGCATAATTCAAATTCTCTGGAATTGTAATTTTCAATTCCTTTTCATCCGTCTTTTCTTTACCAAAATTGCTTTTACATAACAGGAAAAAGATGGCTCCTACCACAACAGTAAATAACACAGCATAGACAAGTTGTCCCATTCCAGCAGCCAGTCCTACCGCCATCGAAAAGAAAATACTTACAATTTCCTTCGAGGTTCCCGGTACAGAACGGAATCGAACCAGACTAAATGCACCGAGCACTGCAATACCGGTTCCTAAATTACCATTGACCATCATAATTACAGCCTGTACCAAAGCAGGTAATACTGCAAGGGTAATTACGAAACTTTTCGTATACGTTCCACTTGCCATATAGATTGCAGCAATGATAACACCTAACACAATTGCAACTGCTGTCAATGTTGTTGCTGTTGATTCAAAAATACTTTCTAAGTTAAACATTTTTCTCTCCATTCCGCCGCCATAAACGGCTACAAAATATTATGTTTTTTATTTAAGCCAATGCCTTTTCTTCACTATGTAATTCTTCCATTTTTTCTTTCCTGCGCATTTGCTTGTAAACATTTCCGTACTTTGAAAATGAGGCTGGATAAATTTTTAATTCTGACAATGCGTCTGCCAACCACAACGGCACTGCACCAGCTGCCTTGATTTCTAAAAGTCGCATGCCATCCTCCAACAATAAATCACCATCATCACCGGCTTCTAAAAACAAGTCATTCTGTCTGCTGCGTATATTCCGGTCAAACGTCATTCTTAAATTATCATCCTCTTCACAGTAATACGCTTCTCTATCATATGCTATGTAGACTCTTGGATATGCATGGTAAAACTCTAAAAAATATTGTATTTCTCTGGCAATCTGCTCATCCTGCACCGCCTGATACTGTCCAGTCAAAAATGCCTGTGCCTGTGAAAGCGTTGTCTCTATTCTTCGTTTATATACAATTCCTTTGTATTTCTTTTTCAATTCTATAAACACTGTACTGTCTGCCTTCGGTATTCCATAACTTCGAATGCGAAGCTTTTCCTTATATACAGGTTTTTCTATAGATCGGCTGACTAAGTCAAAAGCATCCGTATCAAAGTATAAGTTACAGATGGTATGTAGTCCATATTGATCCCTTGTCATATATGGTGCAATTTTTTTTAAAAGTGCTTCATGCTGTTCTTTTGTCATTAAGTATTTTTTTTCAATTCGCTTAAACACATAATTTGTTGCCATGCGCTCTTCTTTTCTACTGCAAAAATGCATATTTATTAACAGTATATATGGTACCTTATTATTAAACATAATTGATTTGTTGAGTATTTGTATAATTTGTGAAAATATTATGAAAACTAGAATTTTACTATACTAGAAAATGGGAATGGTTCCATGCAAATTTATTGTTATGTTTTAATTTATGATTGTCTGCTTAAGGATACATAACAATTAACGTTTTCGTTATGGTAGGCAGAGAGAGGGGCTGTTGCTTGCTATCAGAGGCTGTTGGTTAGATGTCTAGTGGTTCTTAGGGATTTTGTTTGTTGCGTTAATCGGGAAAATATAGTTGTTTGAGCTTGCG
>JBGVMW010000326.1:0-2774 GCA_045125095.1 Lachnospiraceae bacterium | reverse complement strand
TTACGTTAAGAATGGAAAGTGAAGATACAGAATTTACAAAAAAGTAAGTTGTAAATAAGTGATTTTTAAATGACTCCAAGGAGTGTGAACTATAGTGTTCAGCTTTTTGGAGTCATTGATTATAAGAATATTTTGATACCCACGCCACAAGGGCGTAAAGTGGACTTCCGACATCCTTATCCACGGACTTCACACCTTTACAAGTGCATTGTTCACAAATTCCTAATAGTACAACCACAATTTGTCAAAATGATACATGAAACTTTCAGGCTTCTGGTGAGTCTGAAAGAACTTAAAATTTGATTAGAAACCAATCGAAGTTGGTGTAAACGATAAAGCAGCTTACATGTTACGATAAACTGCCCTGTCGTTTGCACCAATTTCGATTTTTCTATAGTGAACAAAGTCGCGTCCGTTTTGTTGGAATCCTATGGATTTTCAATCATTCTCTTCTTGATTAAGATTCATAGAAAAAACAACGATATTTCGGTATATTACCATGAACCGTGCAATTGGAGGCACGACAAAAAGACCTCGAACTCGAGGTTATTTTAACGATATAGGTAGTGAGTTTTTTAAATCCGCAAAGGCATTTTTAACTGTGATTTCCCAAGCTTGCCGCCACAACATGTACAAACAGATATCTTTATTCCGTACAGAGTTTCTAAAATCTGAGGTGTTTCCATGGAACGAAGTCTGGAAAGATACTGTTTGCATCCCAAAAGATTTCGGCATAAAGTCAGATATTTGGATTTGCTTCGGGTGCAAAGAATTCCATAATGCCTGATCCTGACAAAACGTTTTGGAGGAACATGCATCAGAAATCTTCGGATGAATTCAACACCTGAAAGTGTAAGCTCTTTCCATTTACCTTCTTCACGATAGTCTTTTACGGAAAAGGTAACGGTATTTTCAGCCATTCGAATTATTCGATGATTGCTGATTGCAATCCGATGTGTATATTTCCCGAGATAATTAATAACAGAGTTAGCACCGTTAAAAGTCTTCTTACAATGAGGAATCCAGTCTTTTTTATAACAGATATCCAGTAATTCTTTGAAGTTATAGTGGTTACGATATGTTTCGCTGGTTCCATGGAACAGCAACTTATCTTGTTCCCATAAAGATTTTAATTCTTCCATGTATTTTCCACGGAACACCTTTGAAAGAACTTTTATTGGAAGAAAGAATTCATTGCCTTTATCTTTCCATTGATTTTTCTCAGTTAATCCACCGCCAAGAAGAATCACGTGGATATGAGGATGGAAATTCATTTCAGAACCCCAGGTATGTAAAATGCAGATATATCCGACTTTTGCTCCAAGATATTTGGAATCGACTGTAAGTTCATTAATTGTAGCTGCTACGGAATGATAGAAAACATCATATAAAAGTTTTTGATTACTGTAGATAACAGGATTTAATTCCTGTGGTACAGTGAAAACAACGTGAAAATAAGGTGCTTCTAAAACATCTTCACGTCTTGCGTCTATCCATTTTTCTTTTGGCAGAGCCTGGCACATAGGACAACAGCGATTGCGACAGGAATTGTAATGGATATGAAGATGTCCGCAATCCTCGCAAATGCTGACATTTGCACCATAAGCACCAGTTTTGCAATTGATGATGCAATTGGCTACTTTTGCCTGCTGAGGTGAAGGCGAATATTTATCCAGATAATCCGGATAAAAACGATTAAAAATATCCTGTACAGTAGGTTTCTCCATTGTGATCAAGCCTCCTGTACATCGAAAGGACTACGAATACCAAGCAGCGTTTTATTGCTCACATGAAGATAAATCTCTGTAGATTTAGGATCAAGATGTCCTAATAAAGCCTGAATGTATTTAATATCGCATCCTGATTCCAAAAGGTGACTGGCAAAACTGTGACGGAAAGCATGGGTTGTCACATGCTTTGTGATACCGGCTCTTTGAGTACTTCTTTTCAATACCTGATTTACTGCTGAAATATCCAGATAATCTCCGGTGACTTTACTTGGAAATAAGATGTCTCTTGGTCTTCCGCACTGATACCAGTATTCTGTGAGAATATCAAGTGTTCTGTCAGCAAGGATTGTATATCTGTCCATTCTATTTTTCGTATTATGGATGTGAATAGAATGGCTCTTCCTTGAAATGTCTTTATAATGCAAATGTGTCGCTTCAGACACACGAAGCCCGCCAGAATACATAACTGCAAAAATAGACTTATACTTGAGATTGGTTGTTACTTCAAGGATGGCATCTATTTCTTCTTTTTCAAGAATTGTAGGCAGACTGCGATCACGTCTCATCCTTGGAATATCGTCTTCGTTCCAATTAATTTTAAGAACTCTCTTATACATGAATCGAAGGGCTGCGTAATAGTGATTATAGGTTTCAGGCATAATTCCAGCGAGTCTTTTAGCTGTTAAGTAGTCATCTGCATCTTCGATAGAGAGTTCCTGCCAAGGTTTATTAATCGCTTTGAGAAAAGGCGTAAGTGCTTGGCAATACCTGTGAGATGTAGATTCCTTCAGATTTCTCTTTTGAGCAGCAATAATTATTAATTCAAAAATATCTTCATACATAAAATGACCTCCATGAAATGATAGTAGAAAAATGATTCAACTACCTATTCACGGAGGTGCGTTCGCAAAATAAAACTGCTTGTGAAAGCAGCCTAAAGATGGTATTCTTTTCATAGGCAGTTGTTGGGACTAAGCCCGTATTTGAAGTTTGTTATTGGTCGCACTTTAACAATACTATCTTGGGACAATCCTGTCACTGCCT
>JBGVMW010000325.1:0-21572 GCA_045125095.1 Lachnospiraceae bacterium | reverse complement strand
TCATAGCATGAGCCTCCGGTTTGTATTATTTTGTGTGGTAACTTAATTATATCAAAACCATTGGTTTCATGCTATTTTTATGCCAGTTATTATTGAATTTTCAAGGTGCATAGGCACATTTTAATGTGCGAAGTTTGAGTTTTATAATATTCTCCTGATAATTTTTCATTTATTACCTTTTCAATATCCAGGTTCACCAACATATATTCAGCTACATCCTCTATTTTGTTTATTCCAAAACCTGTTAACATTTTTATCTCTGCAACAGTCATTCCTTTTTCTAATAATTTTTGAACGCCCGTCAATCCAACAGCCATTGGGCTAAATCCTGCAATACCAAAGTTTCTTTTGCTCGTTTACTTAATTCATCCATTATATAAGACGAAGCTATCTTCTTTCCATCTGCATTCGTAAATAGCCATTTCCTATCCTTCTGGCAATTCATTTCACAGTATCTTTTCACCATATTTCCTAATTCTTCGTCTAATAACACTTTAAAATAAGCATCTTCATCGTATTCGATATTTAATGATAATTCTTCTGCATCAAACTGTTCCAATCTCAACTTCAAAAGGACTTCGCTTTTAAATCCATATTCAAGCATAAGTCTATACCTTACAATTTGACCATATGACCTACTTGCTACAGTTACGTCAAAAACGACATCGCATAATCCGCAATATCATCATCCAATATCTCCAAAGATTCTTCAGAAACTTTGGAAGTTTCTTCACTTTCTCCCAGTGTTGTCTGCGATATCTCATGTGATATCAGATTATCAGTCTGCATTACAGCCAGACCTTTCACTTGCTCCTCGGCAATCAGCTTCACTGCATTAATAATCCGGTCCGCTTCTCCAGACATTGCATTCTGGATTGCCTCTCTCTGGGCATTCAACTCACAAACAAGGCGCTTCTCACTCTCATCCTGCTTTATACCCTGAACCACCCTTATCAACGCACTTTTTATAAACTTGCTCTTATCTCCAAAACAGGGTTCTATGGCACCTCCGGTCAAAAAACTCCAGATTTCCATATCTTCTTCCCTATTCAGGTTGAGACGGAAGCTGACTGTCACACTGTCACCACGTGCCATACTGCCTCCTTTCCGGTTTCCAAGGTTCATACGCTTCAGATATCTTTTGATTGCAGTAGCCAAATGCTTTTGCTATAATGAATTTGCGAGATACATAGCGAAGATTTGGCTTTGCAACCAAGTCCTTTCCTAATCGGATTGGACTTTTTCTTTTGTCTGATAGCGGCATTCCTCAGCCACCATGCCGGCTTTTCGCGTCAGGTCATTATCCGGATTGTAGTAATCTGCATATCCATAAATCTTCTGCTCGAAGTATTTACGGGGACATTTCCCACGCATGGTATAGTACCCTCTAGCATCCAGTTCGGCATTGTATGCCTTAATAACTGCGTATGCCTTTGTCATACCCACTCCCAGAATCTGACTGACTTCCTTTGCATCAATAAATGCTTCCTTTGTAGTTATCATACGTCTCCTCCCTTCCATTAAATTTGCATTGTAGATACGGATTTAAAGCCTTTTAATAAACCACACAAGTTTTAATCCGTATTTCTAATTCGCGTTTTATGATAATATATCCTTCGAAAACTGTCAATAGATTTTTGCAAAATACGCACTTGCAATTCGTATTCATTCGTGGTATAGTATTTACAACGTTATAAATCAGTTGGATTTTGATACGGATTTCTTAATTTTACGCAAAACACGAATCAAAACAACTGAACAATAACAGTAATATAAGGAAGGTGATGATATGGCTTTATCAGATGACCAGCGTTTTGCCATGTATACCGCAGAGGAAATCGGTAATGCAATTAAGAAACGCCGCAGACAGTTAAAGATAACGCAGAAAGAATTTGCCCAAAGACTTGATAAGTCGGAGCGTACCATTCAAAAATACGAATCCGGAGAAATCACCATGAAGATTGACTTAATCAAACAGGTGGCTGATGAACTGGATATTCCGTGGCAGGAGCTTCTGGAAGCAAAGTCTGATAAGATTGGTATTGTATCCGCAGAAGATGATTTTCCATCTTATCGCTTCCATAACCTGTCAGACGTTATCAATGCTTTATTTACTATAACGGAAATCAAAGATATTGCATTCCAGCTCTCCTGCACCAAACCGCCTGAAAATCCTGAGTGGACTTCAGCCCTCATGGTTGACGGCAAAGGAAGCGGGACCTATAATGCAGACTTCTGTCTCTTTATGGAAAACTGGATGAATAAACTTGCCGCTTTACAAAGCGGCTCCATAAGTCAGGAACAGTTTGATACTTGGAAAAGAGAAACTTTGGAATATTACTCTGACAGCTTCTTCTCTGATTTCAGTTCACAGAGAGAAAAAGCAAAAAAGAGCAAGGGAGCAAAAAAGAAACCCGATTATTCAACCATTCAGATTGTTTCTACCAAAGAAGAGGATAACTAAAAACCTCAATAATATTTGCAAAAATGTAGATTATATCATAGCCTTTGGAAACATGCACCCATAACTTGGATTTTCAAGCTGGTGCGATACATACCGCATTATGCGGTTCTGTTTTAGAACAATATCCGATGCAAGATTCTCGGACAATTCTAAAGATACTTACAATTCACAAAGGAGATGATGTTTATGCCAGCTTACAAAGATAACAAGACTGGTAAATGGTTCTGCAAGTTCTACTATACGGACTGGCAGGGCAACAACCGACAGAAGTGGAAACGAGGCTTCGCCACCAAAAAGGAAGCTCTGGCTTATGAAAGGGATTTTCTCGAGAAGCAGTCTGCCAACCCGGATATGACTTTCCAGAATCTCTACGAACTTTATATGGAGGATATGACCGCCCGCCTGAAGAAGTCAACCATCCTGACCAAGAAGCATATTTGTGAGACTCACATTCTCCCATTCTTTGGCAAGAAGCCCATCAATGAAATCAAGGCTTCCGATGTGAGAAGATGGCAGAATCAGTTGATGAATTCCCCAAAAGGATATTCAAAAACTTATCTGAAAACCATCAACAATCAGCTTACCTGCATGATAAACTACGCAAAACGCTTCTATGATTTAAACACGAATCCCTGTGGTCAGGCAGGAAGCATCGGACAGGCAAAGGCAGAAGAAATGGATTACTGGACTTACGATGAGTATGTTGCTTTTCGTAAAGGTATTAAGGACAAACCTCTATCCTATATCTGCTTTCAGGTTCTGTACTGGACCGGGATGCGTGAAGGAGAACTTCTGGCACTGACTGCTACTGATATTGACTTTGTTGCAAAACAGATTGATATTAACAAAACCTATCAGCGTCTTCACGGGGAGGATATCATTACCACCCCAAAGACAAGAAAAAGCAAGCGGAAAGTTCCAATTCCGGATTTCCTGTGTCAGGAACTGCAGGAGTATATGGATTCCCGCTATATGCTTGCTCCGAACGAGAGGCTCTTTCCCATTACAAAATCTTTTCTCTCTCACGAGATGGAAAGAGGTTGTAAGAAAACCGGTATAAAGCGAATCCGTATCCATGATATCCGCCACAGTCACGCCAGTTTACTTATCAATCAGGGGTGTGATGCACTTATCCTCGCTGACAGGCTTGGACATGAAAAGGTATCCACAACGCTGAATACTTACTCCCATCTGTTTCCACACAAACAGCAGGAGCTTGTCAGCAATCTGGAACAGCTTGCAGCTACAGTTGGTGCTACACCGACACCGGAGCCTCCAATGGAAAATCCGCTGCTTGAAACCATGGGAATTGCCTATGATGGTAACATAGCAAGTGATTCAGTTACTCCGGATACAGCATATGCCAATGCAGGACATCCATATGGTCCTATACCAAAAGAAACAGCATCAGGAAAAGTAATCCCGATGCCTAAAAGAAAAGCTATCTGATTTTCCGGGCAGCGTCTGGAAAATTGCCAGCTTATAATTTGCACCAAAAACGATGTGAAATAGAGTAGTTGCGGTTAGTAGCAAAATAGTAGCAGAGCAAAAAGAAAAGTCCGGGAGCGCCCTGTTTTAGGGCACTCCCAGACCTGTGGCTACTATTCAAACTCGCAAAGTTTGAAGTTTTTGATATTGTTTTTCATTAGTTTTCTATACATATTTGTATTGAAAATATGTATATTTTGTTCCAATTATTTTTCGTTCTTATCGACTGTAGTACCATTTTAGTACCAAGTTTTTGGTACTATTGGAGGTATAAGTCAGATAAATTTTCCATCACTGTGAATGGTTCCTCTGGCTGGAAATGAATTTTTCGACTCGTTTTCCCTGATTTGGCTGTCCTGCCGATACTAACCGAGACAGTGAGTTCCAAGTCACTTTCCAACCTTGATTTTATTATAGAATCCATTTTAGCAAATTACAAGAAGAATTTTCTGTATCGGAAAGATTCTTATAATTGCTTTACTGAAACAGCTTTGTAGTACCACAGAATACCGCAACGCCACATTCACAACCTACAGTGAAATCTTAGTGCCAAATACCCCGGTACTAAAAATAATAATGTCCATTTTATTATCCATTTCCGGTTCCACCGGCTTTCGGTGTTAGATTTTGAAATGGTAGTACCACGAAAAAGGATATGTTCGGGTGGTTTCTTACAAAGTCTGCTTTGGACTAATTCTTCTACCTGTCCATCCCATCATTTCGGCCCAACCAAGCATTTCTTCTCTCTCCTGCATATCTTCATCATTATAAATATCTGCTTCATATATGGTTCTCAGCATTCTGCAGAAGCCACCAATTCCACCTACGTCATCCGCAAGCTCTATACCATCCTTATCAATGCAAATCGGACGATGCTTCGCAACAATTTCTTCCAAGCTATCCGCAAACAAAGTTATCTCATCTCCATTTGCTCCAGTCCATGCTCCTGCCATGTCCTTTTCATATATATCTTCACAAGTAACCAACACTTCCCAACCATCGCCATAATCATAGCGATAAACTAATTGTTTCGTAACCGGCAGTACCGGAATATTATGGCTATCCAAAAATTCCCGTTCCTGCTTAAAGCTCCCGAAACGCTTGCTATGATATTCCTCTATCGCATCCTGTATTCTACAATTTGATAACTTTCTTATTACATCCTTCTTTATATCTGAAAAATCTACTTCCTCACTATTTTTCAGGCATAAAACATCCGACAGCTTCAATCTTTCAACTAACTCATCGCACATCACGTCACAAAACGCATTCGTCACCTGATCTATCGTTGCTTCTGTTAATTTTACATTATATGGTTCCGGTTGCTTTTCTGCTCGAAAATCAAACTCGCGAACAGTTATTTCATCCCATCTGGCAAACATTCTTTCTACTTCCATCTGGTTTATAAGATAATGCTCACCATAACCTTTATATCTATAGGGACCTGTATACTTTCTTCTCATCCATGACCTAACGCTTTCCCCTTCCCTATAATCATCATCCCAATAGATATCCTCATAATTTTCTGTAGGGAATCTAAAATATACTCCCGCCATTTCAGACCACGTCAGAAACTTATTTTCAGTTAATTCCTTAAACACATTTTCCGGCAGGCTAAAATTATGCAGATGCCCATTTTGCCATCCAAACATTCTTAAAATAGCATAGTTCAAGGCATGTAAAGTGATATCTGAAGGAACAAGAATATCTCTTGATATTCCGTTTTTTACAGCACCGTGTTTCTTAAGTATTTGCATCTCCTCTTCATCCACATATTTCATGTTTAATTCCAAGTGTAATTTCAGTACTTTGTCATTTTTATCTTCTTTCTTAAATTCTATAATTTTACTCTCTTGCATTTCAGCCTTCCTTTCCGAAGCCAAATTTGCTACCTTTGACTTTATCACTTGCATAGCCGCCGCTTTACGCATTCTGTTCCTATATTTATCAGATCTTATAGCTTCTTTTGACAATTCTTCACCACCATATACCCCTCTCTCATAGGGCATATATGCCTGTACATTTTTCACTGACATATACAATGTATCCGCTATTTCTTCCGTCGTCATTCCACGTTTTAATAAGTCTCCAATTTTCAAACTGGTATCACTTTCCCATAATCCTTCCGTTATCAGAATCTTACGCACCTTAACGGTTGAAATGCCAGTATCTTTTGCAGTTTCCAAAATCGAATTATTTTTTGCATATGAAGCTATAACAGACTCGACCTGTGTACCTGTAACATTTCCCATTCGAACACCTCCGATAGCACTACTATACCCTTAAGTCATATTCGTGTCAACCTAATCTTTTTAAGCATACTTTTTTTGTAATTATCTGCCAAATTGCAACTATTACCAGCCAAACATGAAGCCATTTAAATCCTCTAATGCTTCACGCAAGCTGTCATCTTCTTCCTGTTCAATTGCCTTCTCTATAAATGCAGCATCACTGTCTGTATACTCTGCATTTATATCATATGACTTACGAACTAATTTCTCTAAACGTCTGCTCTTAGCAGAATCAGTCCGCATACAGTATTCCTCAATTAAAATTCTTGAATATTCATCCATTTTATCACTCTTTCTTGTGCCAACATCATAACCACATCATGACCACCTTGGTTAGGATATGGTCATGATAATGGTTAAGATGTTGACTCACACATTACAAATAACTCTTAATCCTCAATACAGTCTGCTCTCCCTTCACCTCACTGATAAGTTCAAACAGATTGTCTTTAGTAGCAAAAAGATTCTTAGGATTTCTTCCAATAATCAAATACTGGTTCCTATCATCCAGTGCAATATGCTTTCTTACACTATCATCCAATAACACATCCGCATTATCAATCACAATCAGTTTTCCACTTGCACCTTTTATAATACTTTCAATATCCTTCTGATAATCCAGATAGTTTAAACACATAATATCGGGATTCAATGCCATACACTCTTTTATAAAAGAAAAGGATGCGGTCTTCCCCGTTCCGGAATCTCCCGTCAGTATTGTAATATTGCTTGTAAATTTAAAATCCAAAACAAACGAAGTATGAACCGTGGAAAAATGCTCCATTACAATTGGCTTACTCTTCATAACTCCACCACTCCTTTAATTCTTCATAATCACAAATCATCTTTTTCCCCAAAGATGTCTGTACGTTTACTGTATCCATCTCAAAAGGGATTAACGCATAATCACTATATACATTTCCTGCATTTAAACCAAACAATATCTCCAAGGCATTATTTCCACATTCCTTCAGACAAAACACCTTATCCGGATTATAAAGCACGTTCAATACGGTCTTGCAGCCAGCAGATAATTTATCTACATCCAATACAATATCATTGAATTTTGAACGCATCTTGAATTTGCTTATTAGCTTTGCACCATCTACGGTCTCTATTATCTCTTCCGCTTTATCATCAAGCTTGAGTGCGGTATTCTGATTGAAATAAATATCATTTAATTCTACGTATTCCATATCTTGTGGAATATCCTTTTTATTTTTGAAAATCGTTATCATAATGCCACCTCCAAACCCATATTCTGAAATTGCTTCAAAAGACTGGTGCCCTTACAAATTCGCTTCATTTTCTCTTTAACCGATAATCTGCTCACATCAAGACCGCAAATGTCATCCAGCATTCTTTCTTCCCATTCACAACAGGATTTAATCCAGCATTCGCCAACACTTCCCTTTGAGACCTCGAATCCTGTATTTCTCGTTAAATCAAATAATATTCTGGCAGACAATTGCTCCACATTATAATTATCGACATTCTCATTATATTCTATAATTTCACGAATGTCTTTATAATTAATTTCACCGCTTTGAATTGTTTTAACCAGCTTTTCTCTGGCAGTAATCGCTTTTTCACGTTTCACTAAAAACTCATCGTCCGGTGCATAAATCCATTCTATCAACTCTTTGAATTCAAGCAATATATATTCAAAACAGATAATATCCATTAAAACAACATTTTCTTTATCACCGGCATATTTTTTCAACATTTTTTGCTCCATAGCCACCTGCAAGTTATCAAAGGAATTATCAAACACCACAATATATCTATTCTCTGAATCTTCCAGTTCCTTCACTGCTTTTAGCAGCTCACTATTATTCGTCTTGCTTTCCAACACTATTTCCGGACACAACTGCCCAAGAAGCGTCTGCCAAAATATGTAACCGGATTTGTTTTTTCTGTCCTCAATCCATAAGTATGTTTTCATCGATGCACTTCCTTCCATCTGCTATTCAATCATAATTCGCTCATTTTTATGAGCGAATTATGATTGAATCTTTTATTATTTACAACTCCGCATGATTTTCCTTTATTTCTTAACCGTTATCATGGTCATGTTGACAATGATACAACCTAGGGACTATTTTACATTCTGTCTCGAATTAACCTCTGTCAACCATGTGATTAACTTGTCAACATCTCGTTCTATCTCTTCTAATGAAAACTCCTGTAATGGTGTTTCATCCGCCATCGAATGATCATAATATGAATACTTTGTCATCATATCATCAATAATTTTACAATCACTTTGTGTAATTTCGGACAACCACATAATTCTACCTTGTGTTTGAATTGATTTTCTGTATCGTAAAACTACACCATTCAACAATGTATCCTCAATACATTTTTCCACATGAATTCTTATCTGCTGACATAAATAGTGAATTCCTTCACCATATTCTGGTAAATACTCATCCATTTTCTTAAGTTTTGCAATCTTATCATTCTTTAGATTTTTAAGTTTTCCTAGAGACTTCCCTCCATTAACTACAGAATCGATTGGTACTCCCTTCGTCTTTCCACGACCAAATAATTCAACCTCTCTAAATGGAACCATTTTGCCACATTCATCATATAGCCCTACTACCATCGATAATCGATGCGTAAAAACTATAACTTGTCTATTTTTACCAGCTTCTACTAATCTACGAATAACCGATGCTTCATATTTGTAATCCAAAGAAGATATTGGATCATCAACTATTAATGGACATTTAGCATTTCTTCCTGATGACTCTGCAAAAAAAGCCGCCAAGGAAACAACTCTATTTTCACCTTCACTCAATACATCTGATGGTGTGGCTGATTTATCTTCAACCCCTTCTAATTCAACCTTAAATGGAATTTTTCCTCTACTAGCCTTTTGTTGTCTAATAACCGCTCTTACTGTTCCTTTAGTAAGCATTTCCAATTCATCATTGAATCGTTTCTCATAATCATCCGTTAATAATTCTTTCGCCAATGTGGTACTTAATTTTGAAATTTTATTTGTTGCAGTCAATTTCTCTGCTCTATTATACAATGAGATTCTTTTCAAATACTCAATTTTACTATTAACCTCACCTTGAATACTCGAAACATATTTTTGAGCACGTAATGATTTTATTTCCGTAATCAGTCTCTTATGATCTTCATCTCCCAACAAATCAAGTTGCTTTTGTCTAGTGTTAACTTTATCTTTTACACAGTTCTCAATCAAATGTAAAACATCTTCGATACCTATTTCTACTATCTCCGCTTTTTCTACATTTTCGGAATGTATTATCGCGCTATATTTTCTTATAGAATCTATCGTTTCACATATTTTAACACTTACGCTCTCTACTCCTGCAGAAGAAATAGCTAATTCACTCTGTTCTTGTGCCCATGCACTCGGACACTTTTGTAAGAGTTCAATTAAGTTTTTTCTTCTTTCCGTTACTCGTTCACTTGCACTACCATTTATGTATTCATCAATACTTTGCATTCTGTTTACACAATGCAAAGCAGAAACACTCTGTCCACATAATGGACATTTTCCCTCTTTATTGGTATACTCAATAACTCCCTCAGATTTTAGAAAACTATTATAATATTTTTTCGCCGCTTTCCACAAATTTACCCACGCTTGATTAGATACACTTTTCTTATCTAATTCATCCGCAGTATTTTCAAATAAGATTTTTGCAGCTTGTTGTTCCTCTTTTGCAACTTCAAGTTGTTTTCTTGCATTCTGAATCGTTTCAACATTTGCCTTTGAAAAAAATTCTTTGAACTGAGCAATATACTTATGTAATGCCTCTAGTTGCTCTATTTCTTTTCTTAAACTTTCAATTGAAGCTGAAACCATTTCTATGTTTGACTCTTTTTCCTTCTTAATAAGAGCATTCTCCTGTTCCGCTCCCCAGGAAAAAAATTCATCAGCTAATTCCGTTTTTTCTGTTACATTTAGAACTGTCTGACATATATCTATCCCTGTTAACTCTTCCGGAATAAATATTTCTGTATTTTTAACCTCTGTCTTTTTTCTTTCTATCTCATCTTTTACCTCAGAAGCTACTTTCGCAATTGCCGATAGCATCGAGAACACCCATGGCTCATATGATGCCTCTTTAGAAGATTCTACATATGCTTTAGATATCTTTGTATCAAAGATGTCTACATCCTTTAGTAACGAATATTCTCCATCCTTTGACAAATCACAGTTATATGTCTCTTCCTTTCCTTTATGTAATACAGTTACCTCACAAGATTGTTTCTTCTTTTTTTCAAAATAAACATTCTCTTTTAGTTCTTCTTTATATTTAGCATCAGCTAATTTTTTTAAGATTCTAATGTACCCTGATTTTCCAGCACCATTTTCTCCATATACAACAGTTATCCCGTTTTCTCCAAATTCTAAACATTTTCCTGTTGCAAGTGCATTGACGCCCATAATATTATTAATAGATTTAATAGCAAAATCACTCCTATCATCTCTAGTTAATATATTTAATTTGGTTATATCAATAGATTTTTTTATACCAGATACTTCTTCTATACACTCTGTAGCAAATCTTTTTATATCTTTCTCTGTAAACTTGCCCATTTCATAATAAGTTAATGCAGCATCTTTAACCCATATGGCTTGCTCTTCCAGCCACTCTATAAATTCTTCATTAGTTGTTGCCAAAGTAACGCCTCCCTATATATTTACAAACTGTCTTTTATCAATCATACCACAAAACTGCTCTTCCATTCACACGACCGGCAATTTCCTTTGCCAATATAAGCGATGCTATAAATTTGTCATCCCAATCGGCTTCCTCCTCTATAACATCAGCCATTCTGCTCGCAAAATCCTTTTCCGATTCATATCCCACTAAAACTGAAGCTTTCTGTATCAGCTCATCATCCACAATAGCCATATCATCCGGAAGAAGCTCATCTCCAATACTGGTATAAAACCAACTCAATCTACAATCTTTAAACACATTACAGTAGATTGATTCAGAAATATGCTCTCTTTCAAGCTGTTTTGCTTCTTCTGCGGTGACAATGTATCTATTGCCCTCATGTATAATCTTGTGTTCACCAAAATGATCGGTTTTCACAGAAAAATTATCTATTTTCCCTAAGGAATACTTTTCGCAGGCAAACTTAACAACATCATGAAAAGATGCATAAACAGATTTCTCTTTCAAACATCTGTAATAGACATCATCCGGCTTCTCTTTTAAATTCGTCACTGTAAGAGCAATGTCTTCGCTTTCGTATATCTTATCTTCCTCATAGCCTTCTACGGGAAGTAAAATTTGTAATGTGAATCGTCTACTGATTTTAATCATCTCCCTTAAAATTCAATTTCGTATAAATACAAATCCCCTAGCAAAACTGTTCCGTCATCAGATACCCTTCTCTAAATTAACTAGATGTGCATAAAAATCGTGCCCATATCTATACTCCTGCTCCAATAAAACCGCTCCATAATCAATATATTGCTTCACGACATTGGGGAAATATTCATCTTCATAAATATGCCGTTGTTCATTCATTTCTATCAGTGCTTTAAATAATGCATCGTTTTCACCAGTTATTGTTTGTCGGTTCAAGTCAAGTCCATTTATATCACCAACAGTATTATCAATTGAAGAAAACCCATCATTCAACGCTAACGCTATTGAAATTTTGGCTAAAGCAAACGGTTGTAAATGTTCACGCACATACAATCCTTCGTATATTTCTTGTGTTTTTTTTGATGTTTTCAATCTAAACTGCATACTTATCCTCCAAAATATTCATTAGCATATACAAGCGTTTGAAGGTTATCACTATTTTCCAGCAAAAATTGAGCCTGAATTCGATTCTTCATTTTTTCATAGTGCTCACCTACAATTTCTTCATTTGTAGAGAATATGAATACCTGTCCCGACAAATCCATAAAAAACTTTTTAGTAATATTAGCTCTATGTTCTGTATCAATTCTTGCAAACGGTGTATCTATCACAAATGGAACTTCTTGTTTATTTAATTTCATAAATGACCAATATAAAGCCATAATAAACACTTGCTTTTCGCCTTTTGATAATCTTGATTTCTCAATTTCTTGCAAAACACTAATTTTTTCATTCCTCTTATCATAGAATTTTACAAATTCATTTAAATCTTCAGCATTTGCACTTGTCAATAATCCTTGACAATGTACCGTCCCATATTCAGCCAAATACGCTTGTACACCGATTTTTTTTATTTTATTACATACGCTCTTTGTATCAAAAGTTATATTCTTGTATATATGCACATTAAAATCGGCATCAATTATGATACTATCTATAAATCTATTCTTTCGAGCTAATTCCTTGATTTTCATCATAAATAACTCTTCAACTTTTTTAATTTCATTACTATATAACCGATTTTGAAGAGTATCCAAAAATGCAACTGACTTTTCTGACAACGTTGTTATCGATATATTTTTTGACACTTCATCGAATTTCTTTTCTTCACGTTTAAGAATATTCTTTCTCTCTTCTAAAGCATCTTTATAACATTGTTTTCTGTCTATCCATTCTTGCATTTTTTGATTTAGTTCATTTGCTTTCTGAACTAATTGCGTCTTTTTTTGCAAATATTCCTGAATTCCATCAATATTGCAATTTTCAATTTCTTGACGTAATTTTTGAGTTCTTTCAATAGAATCTTTTATTTCTCTTTCCGTTGCAATAACACATTCTTTATCCAATGTTAAATATCTTGAAATAGCATTTTGTACCACAATATATTCCTCACCAGATAAATCAATAATATCAATGACTTCAGATACTTTTTTCAACTCCATCTCATTATTGAATTCCTCAATTACAAGTTCTGTAAGTTCTACATCATCTTGCCAAGTTAATCTGCTGTATACCTTCTGCATAACCCCCGGCAAAATGCTCTTTAATGATTCCTGAAGCAACTCATACTGTTGCTTGTCATGTTCTTTTGATAATTGAACAGACAATTTTTTTAGCAAGTCTTTTACTATAATAAATGGCACAACTTCATTAGCCATTTTCTTCAATTGTATATTTTTATCTTCTCTAAATCTCTCTTCCTCTTTTATCTGTAATAATTTTTCATTCCATTCATCATATGTCACACCTCCAGATAATTTATATTTCTTATCTAAAGATTTAATTTCTCCATTAATAAAATCTATCTCAGATTTAATGTTATTTATTGCAACAACACAATCGCCATACTCTTTTTCAGTCTTTTCCACCTGTTGCTTTGCTTCAATGTAGTTAAACTCACATACATCATTTGTTCTTTTTCCAAAGGCAAGTCGTTTAAAATTTTTTTGCATTATATCAAATGTATCATATCCACATAATATCATGAATGCATACTTGATTCTTTTTTCTTAATTCTACAAGCTGATTGACATCTTTTATATCTGCTTTTCTGTAATTCATTATTGCCTCCAAAAATCACAATTCATTATTTTTACATCAAAAAATTATATCATATAATACACTAAAATTCATCCACATTTCAATAAATGCGGAGCATACCTCTCCGCACATCCTCACACATATATTATTTCTTTTGCAACAATCTCCTCAGCAGCACTTTTCACATTATTCATAAGCCCAACCCACTTCATCTGATCACTTGCTTTTAATTCTTCCGTAATACCTGCCCCAACTTTCATCTGTTCCATAACAAGCTCCACTCTCTCATAACATTCTTCGTCCACCTCATGTAGATGTTCATTTAGTTTTCCTTCCATCAGCAACTTAATATACTCCCCTCTGCGGTGGTTTTTCAAATACTTCCACCGCATTAATCCATACTTCCCTATCTCATAGTGCGTTCCCTCCGGCAATTCCAAATCCGGATAGTATAAACCATCCTCTCCAAGTGTGTAGCTTATTCCATTTTCTCCAATGATATGTTTCTCCAACACCTTTTCATTATCCATCATATCAATCCATCTCCTATCTGCTCATTCCTCTGTTATAGTTTCTTTGTAACCGTTTCTGCTCGTTTTCCAGCCTTTCAATCTCTTTCACGCTGTCAATCATACTCTGCACCTTTTCAGCCCCGGCATAACGCTTTACACGCTCTAAATCGACTACTTTTTCCTGTAACTGTTCCACAACACCAGCCTGCTCTCTTAGCTTTCCTTTGTACCACTCAATATCCGAAGTCTGCTGTGTTACCTTCTCCTTCAATCTTTTCACCTGTTCCATAAGATTAACACATTTAATTGTCAGGCTCTTTACAAGTTCTTTCAGCTTTGTTACCAGTGGCTTTGCACTATTTTCCCGATAAGACTTTGCACTTGTAAATGCTCCCGGTTCCGGCAACCTCCATTGTTCTTCCTCATCATAAGCTCTAACATTTCGTTCCAATTTAACTTTAGACCCTGCCATAGCTTCTATTTCTGCCTGAAGCTTCTGCTGTTGCTCCTCCAACTCCCTATTGCCGGATTGCAGTTTTACCTTTTCCCCGGCTAAATCATTTATTTCGGTTTGTAACAGCTTATTTTCCTCTGTTAATCGTGCATTACTCCACCTTGCTTCAGTATTTACCTTTTCTAATTCAGAATTATCCCATAACAGTCTGTCGTTTTTCTCTTGTAACTGTTCCCCCATTTTCGCCAGTTCTTCTGCCCTATCTAGCCGGTTATCTACCAACTGCTGTACCTGAAAAAGTTCTGTTTCGGATTTTTCAATCTGCTTATCCAGTTTGGCAACTTCTTTGGTTCTCTCCTGTTTTTCAAAATCCAGCACAGACAAATGCTTATTATGGGTTCCTAACTGCTTCCACTGTACTCCATATCGTTCCATAACTTTTGACAATTCCAGCTTTTCAGCTTCTATCCACTGGTTCCATTCCGTAGCACCTCTTGTACCGCCTTTAAATCCCTGCTCAGCTAATGCACCTTTCAGCGAAACCCTTGTATCAAGACCACGTTTACTGCCACGAATAAAAGGGACAAAATCAATGTGAATGTGTGGTGTTTCTTCATCCATATGCAGATGAGCCGAAAACACATAAAGATTGGGATTTCTTTTCTGAAAATCTTTCATAAAATCTATTAGAATTTCTCTTGCCAGCTTCCCTTCCTCACTTTTTGCATTCATATCATCTTTATTGCCAATCTGAAATATAACCTCATAAAATAACTTCTCCTGCTTACTTTGTCTTATTTTCTCATAATAATTATCAATCTTCCTGTCACTCCGTTTTTGCTTTGCATTGTAACGCTCTTTCGCTTCATCAAATAATACGTGATACACTTTTTTAATATCTGTATTGCAAAACTCCACATTGTACTCACTTCGTTCCTTATCTACATTTTTTGTACTAAAGGCTCGTGTATTATGATTAACAGAACCTTTCCCCATCATGCCGCTAATCGTTCTCTCCAATAGGCTGACACCTCTCTTTCGTTTTCTCTTTTTATCCGTCCTATTTTGTGCCGACAGGCACACAGGCTTTGTTACTTTCGCCGAAAGTAACGCAAAAGCACTTTTGACACCTGCGGCATCAAAAATGCAACCTGACAAGTCAGGTTTTGCGCCCTGCCGGGGGCTAATCTGCCTACGGCAGCCAGTGTCCGCAAACGTCCACTGTATCACTACCACCGCATTTCTCCTTAACCATATCTAACGGGAGCGTGCCACGCACCCGTCATTTACGATTAAGCAAAACTACCAGCGGAAGCTTTCCGGCACACCACGTTTGTCCAAATATTCCAGACGTGCCTTTTCCCGTTCTTCTTCGCTTGGCGCAGTTTTATACTTAGTATACAGTTCTCTCATTACCAGTGCATCCAGTTTCTTTTCAAGACCTTTCTGTATTTCCGGTAACAACTCCTCCTGCTCCAGCAGAAAATATTTCATAAGTGCAATGAAAAGTTCCTGCGGAATCTGTACATTTTTCATATCAATCCATCAATCCTTTCCTCTTGCTATCAAGACCGCAACAACGCAATGTCTATGGATTTTGCAACCTTGCAAGGTTCAACTCCGCAATTTCTATATAGTCTGCATTGTTGCGTTCTTGCCCAAATCCAGCTTAATCTTATCCAGTTCCCAATACCATGAATTGTTGATTTTCTTTGCCCGGATACCAAGTTCTTTTTTAGCATTTTCCAATGTTCTTTTTGAAATGCCCTGCTCATCTGCCATTTCAAAAATCTCATTGCTTTGCACTGCATTTGATGTTTCTGCCAGTTCCCGGAGCAGTTGTTTTGCCTGCTCCAATTTATTTGCTTTTGGTGCTATACCGCCAAGAACCTCATCCACCGTTATTTCATAATCTCCTAACCACTTAAAGCCATTCTCGGATAATTCAAAGGCTTTGGAATGTCCGAAAGCTGCCAGATTATTTTTTATCTGCACCACAGCCCGGATATTCGGTTCTCCTTCCACTCTGCCCACCAGCAATACGCTTCTTGCTACCGCAAAGAAATCAATGGAACCCATGCCCCGGTAAGCAGCTTTGTTTCCGGCAGCTTTATTCATATGACCGATAAGAACGATTGCACATTTATGCTTTTCTGCCAATGCTCCCAGCTTCTTTGTCATATCCCTTGCTTCATTTGCCCGGTTCATATCCATTCCACCACCTAAATAAGCCTGTATCGGGTCTAAAATCAATAACTTTGCTTGTATCTTAACAATGGCTTCTTCCAACCTTTCATCTATCATGGAAAGTGATTTTTCGCTTTCATCAATAACTGCTATTCTCTCACAGTCTGCTCCTGCCAACTCCAGTCTTGGCTTTACGGTATCTGCAAGTCCATCTTCCGCAGTCTGATAGATAACATTGACTGGTTCTGTAATATTCATATTTTCATCTAATCTTTCTCCCTTAGACAGTTTAGCTGCAATGTTCAACACCAATGTTGTCTTTCCATCTCCTGGATCACCTTGAATAATTGTCAGCTTTCCATAAGGGATAAAGGGAAACCATAGCCACTCTATTTCCTGCGATTGCACATCTGACATTTTAATTAGCTTTAATTCTGTTTTCTGTTCTTCCATAACACAATGTCCTCCATTCGTAAAATTTCTCGTTGATACGTTGGAAAACCTCTGTTATACTTGTGTTGTAAATACATATCTTATTGAATATTAGCAGTTCAATAAGCATAGGTAACAGAGATTTTCCTGTTATCTTAAGTCCTAACAGTTGCCGCTGTTGGGGCTTTTTTCATTATTACTATCTGTTCCCTGCCATAGATATTTGGCACCATCTAACATCCATAAAATAGCTTTGAGCATATCTAAACAATCATTACGCATTTGCTCTAGTCCTTCCTCTGATAATGTTACTTCCTGCTGTTCAAATTGTTTCACAACATCAGAAATATTGATTTGCATAATCTGTAATTCTTCTACCAGCTTATAGATGACTTCCTTTTTCCCTACTACACATACCCTGTTGTAGATACAAGAACGAACAAAATAATCTTTCTTTTGCATTCCACTAGCTGTAATCTTTGCTTCTATCTCATCCCGTTCTCTTGGTGATACTCGAAAACTGATTGTAGGATATTTATGACCTCCACTCATGGCTATTCCTCCTCTCCATTGGCAAGTTCCAACTGGTCTGCCAATTCTGCCTGTTTATTTGGATATAAATGCGAATACGTGCTTAATGTGGTTTCAATCTTTTCATGCCCCAGACGTTCTGCAATCGCTAATGGCTGAAAGCCCATTTCTACAAGCAATGACGCATGGGAATGTCTTAAATCATGCAATCTGATACGTTTTACTCCTGTTTCTTTTACTCCTCTTACAATCTCATGTTCCATAAATGATTTTGTAAACCGGAACATTCTTTCTTTAGCAGTAATTCCATACAGTACACTGCAATACTTCCTTAATTCTTCTGCTAAAAACGGCGGTATTGTTACTTTTCGATTACTTTTTGGAGTTTTAGGCGGTGTAATCATGTCTTTACCATTGATACGCTGGTATGACTTATTTATTGTGATAATACGCTTGTCAAAATCAATGTCCTCATAGGTCAAAGCAAGCAATTCACCAATTCTCATGCCTGTCCAATATAAGAGCAGAAATGCCATTCTTGCTTCCGGTTTTCCATCCATAGACGGAAGAAACTCTTTAAATTCCTGCTTTGTCCAAAACTCCATTTCATCAGCCTTGCTCTTACCAATACTTCCAGCCTTTCTGCAGGGATTATCTTTTAAGTCATAGTATTTGACTGCATAATTGAAAAGGGCTGCCAGTTGATTATTGATACTTTTCAAATAAGTTGGCGCATATCCTTTTTTAATTAATGCATTCTGCCATGCCCTAACATCTGAAGTCTTAATTTCACACATTTTCTTGCTCTTAAAATATGGTGTTACCTTTAAATCAAAGACGTACCTTTTATTGATAATGGTGCTTTCTCTTAAACGATTCTCCATATCCTTAAAATAAATCTCCACAAAGTTTTCAAAGCTGATATCCAAATCTTTCTGCTGTTGCTGCCGGAAATTTCTTTCCCATGCTTCAGCTTCTGCCTTTGTTTTAAATCCTCTTTTATTCTTCTTATGGCGTACTCCCTGCCAGTCCTCATAGTAGAACTGGCAGCGCCACATCTTTCCATCTCTTGTAGCTGGCATTTTCCATCATCTCCTCTCTGTTATCTGTCTTACGCAACTACCATTCCATAGAATTTTTCCTGAAAATATTTCGTAGGAACTTTTCCTGAAATCACACGAAAACCTTTTGCTTTCAGTTCATTATTCAAACCTCGGATTATCTTATATGCGTATCCTCTTGATACTCCAAGCAGTTCTGCAACTTCCTCAGCGGTCACATACATTTTCATTGTATTCTCCATATTGCCATCTCCTCTCTTGTTTTACCTTGGTACACTTATGTGTCCTTTATGTTTTGAATTATACAGTACACTTTTGTGTCCGTCAAGTATTTATTTTAATTTTTTATACACAAATGTGTCCCGATATGATAGAATACATATATGACTGAAATAATGAATGGAGGAAGTTGCTATGACTACGGGAGAAAAAATCAAGTATTTTAGAAATATGCGTGGAATATCGCAAGAAATGCTCGGTCAATTATCCGGCATTAACTCTGCTACAATTAAGAAGTATGAATATGGTATTCGCAATCCCAAACCAGACCAGCTTCTAAAGATTTCCAATGCACTAGGCATCAGTATTAATATTTTTATGGATTTCGATATAGAAACAGTGTCAGATGTGCTATCCCTGCTATTTAAAATGGACGAGCAGATTGATATGAAATTTGAAGCAGAAAAAGATGAAGAAGGGAACTTCAAGCCTTCCACTGTAAAGATGTTTTTTAAAAACAATATGATTAACAAGAAAATATGTACTTATATGAAAGCGTTGGAAATCCGAGAAAATTTGATAAATGCTAAAAATGAATATTCAGAAGAAGAATACAATACCAGCTTGCAACACATCAATGAAAACATCGAAGAAATCAAGCAACATCTGCTTGATGATAGCATGGTAGTGAAGAAAGGGACAGACAGGCTCACTGTGAAAATTTATCCAAATTAAGCAAAACTTCTTGAAATCTCAAAGATAACATGATAATATCTAAGTAAACAGAAAGCACCCACTCCAAAGGTGGATGCTCCGAGTTTAGGTCAGATAATGTCCTTACGGACACCGCCTATCCTGTTGGCAGACAGGATAGGCATTTTTATTTTCGCTTGTTTCTCTTATCGAGAAAGGCAAGCAACGCTACAATTAAGCTACCAAAGGACATCAGCAAAGCTAATATCCCAATAAAAATCGAAATGATTTCATAAGCTGTCATCGGCGCCACCTCCCTTCCTATGTATTCCGGCGAACCGGTATCATAAACTCGGGAGGCTACCACCCTGTCATGGGTACTTTCCTTAAGTAATATCCTAACATACTAACTAGTATTTCGGCAAGAAAAAACTACATTTTCCTATCTCATTATTTTCTGCCAATTATGATAACATGGTTACTTGCACCAAGAACAGACTGTTCACGACATACACTATAATGGTAATCACACCAAATTTTGAACTGTTTTTCATCCCATTGGTCTACCTTTTGCGATAAAAGAGGTGCTAAACCATCTTGTGCAAAATGGTCTACAATTTCTAATCCATATCTTTGATAAATTGATTCCATTTCCTCTTTTGATGAATAATAAGTATCCGTCCAAAAACACTTCTCATCATCATGCTTTAATATACCTGTTTCAACAAGTTGTTTTGCTAAATGTTCATCTACATATTTCTCATTGCTCATAGCAATATATTGAAAGACATAGTATCTTGGAATGTACGCTGTAACCAAAAGTCCACCTTTTCTTAACACTCTTAGACATTCCTTCAGACATTTTTCTCTCTGTTTTTCTGTAATCAAATGATAAAAAGGTCCCATATTTAAAACAACATCAAAGGTATCATCTTCAAAACAGGACATATCTGTAGCATCCAAAACTGCTGTGTTTACAGAGTATTGTTTTGTTGCAATCGTCTGGTTGATAATATCTATGTGCCTTGGTGTGATGTCAGTAGCAGTTACACCATGCCCTTTATCAGCAAGCCAAAATGCATAAATACCTGTTCCTGCTGCACAGTCTAATATTCTGCTCTTAGCATCAATAACTTCGTCAAGAACCCGAGTAGTGGTTATAAATTCAATCTTCCTTGCATTATTCGTAGTCAAACGATTTTCCTCTTTATAATTTTCATAACTCTCAACAACATAATTCATATAAACGCCTCCAATCCTATGATTTATAACACTTTAAAGCATCAAAAAAGCTACCCTCCTTAAATATATTTTAAGGACGATAGCTAATAGCTTCGTGTTACCACCTTAATTCATCTATATTTCACAATATAGACCTTAGCAAGTACGGAAATTACTTTCGATACTCTGACGCTGTAATGGGCGTTCCCAGTGTAGCCTAATGAATAAATCAGTCGGTACACAGCTCCAAGACTGGTTCAATATTTCTTCAATGGAGTTTTCCACCAAACAACTCCTCTCTGTGATATCCAAAATATTTACTATCTCTCTTCATCGCTTTCTACCATAATACCCACATTACTATTTTTTGTCAAGCTACACACAGAAAAAAATAGAGCCAAAGTAGAGCCATTTAAGAAAACAAATGCCGAAAACCCGCATAAATACAGGTTTTCGGCATTTGTGTTGTCATCAGGCACTCTCTCACATTATCAAAAGGCAACGAACTGGATTCTTAAAAAAATCCCTCTATGAGCTCCAAACTCAAAATAATCGCTCTTAATTCCCAATCCCTTCCCACTCAAGAATGCTTTATTTTCAAGTCTTT
>JBGVMW010000324.1:0-2060 GCA_045125095.1 Lachnospiraceae bacterium | reverse complement strand
GTATATCCCTCAGTGATGAGAGGAAACCAATCATCGGGACGCTCAAACATAGCATAGTTAACAAGTTCATAGTACTCGATGATGTCCTCGTCACGAATAAATTCGAGTACTTCTTTAAGCAAGTCCAACTTTTCGGACTTTGAAAAACTGAATACATCGCCAATATCAAATCCACCGAATGATTCAATATCCTTTTTATCGTATTGGTATTTATGAGGATGATCACGATGGATAAAGTATCTTACTGAACTGCGAACATCCCTACATATCTGAGGAATAGGACACTTTAATTCTGATAAGTCAGTACATACCTGCTCAAAAGATTTATTGCCACTATAACACAATACAATATGCCAATGAGCTTTTTTTAATTCTCCATCATCGTCTACATCCTTATCATGCAAAGGGCTACAAGCCCATTTAATATTTAAATTATCAAGGTATTCTTTCCAATCGCTAGGCGCACTATCAGGGTAGACCACAGCACACCAATTACGAGACCGTCTATTTGCGTTATTACTAGCCATATGTTATACTTAACCTCCAAGATGAATTATTTAAAAATGTCCTCAGACCGTCGCCAAACGAGAGGGCATTTTTTTATTTTCCAACAGATACAATTTTACAAAACCTTTCAAAATCCTCTATCTGTTGCATTGTTTCTTTGTCAACGGTTCCAGTATCAGCAATCTTTTGAACTGCAACACCTAAATTCTTAATAAGTCTCATTGTCTCTTTACTGTTGAGATAATCACACATACCCATAGATATTAACCCACTGCGAGAGATAAAATTCTCATCAGCATAACTGTCAATTCTTTCGAGCAACTTGTCATCAATAGAAATTTGAACTTTTGCCATATTTAACACTCCTTTAATTAATATAAACACATTATAATCAATTAGCACTACTTTGTCAATACTTTTCATCACCAAACCCCGATATGGACAACGAACTCTATAGGGGGGTGTCGTAGTACCCCCCTATATCGCCCCCACCACACACACAACTCTCAACAATTTTCGTGCTGGCGCACCGCACAGCATTGGCGCGCCAGCACTACGAATAATAGTAAAGGGCTCACTTCGTGAAGGGGCTGAATCATGTTCTCGTTGCGCCGTCCGAAAGAACAAATCAACCTTCCGTGCGCTACAGTCATGCGAACCGCAAGCTCTCGCATTTGGCTCTCGAAGACAGAAAAAAACCGCTACCATATAGGCAACGGTTAATTTAGAACTAAATTTGATTTCTTCGGTCATATTCATCCATTATTTTCTCTTTACTGCCTATAAAGAGAATTTCATCAGTATTAGAATCGACCAAAAGCCATTCATCATCCAAGTATTTTTTCATAGTTACAACAGGACCTCTAAACACAGGACAATCATGGTAGACTTGATTAATAAAATATTCCTCAAATTCACTTTTACAATATTTGTCTACATATTCAGCAATAGACAAATCAGAAATTTCACAACATTTACAAAAATGAATATAACGTTCTTCTTTAGAAACAAAATGAAAAAGAGCTTCAGCTAATTCATCACTATATACATCAATCATATTTTACCTCTTTCGAATAATTTTCTTTCTTAGCAAGCACTGGTTATGATGAACACAACCGCTTGTTAGGGCTATCCCTAATACCCTTATGAAACCACTGAAAAGCCTGGCAATTTGTAGACAGTCGCATGCCACAAATCTTCGTCAATATCTCTTAATGCGATTTCATATTCATCTGAATTTTTGTTTAAAAAATCTTTCTTAATATCCTCAGCAAGGTCGAGGAAATTAGTCACACTCATTCTTACCATGTTCATCCTCTTTCTTTGACAGTTTACTTTCCAATATTTCACCCGTTGAAGGGTCGAAACGTGTACGGTGTCGATTACTTTTAATATATTCCCTAATCATGATAGTATATCCCTCAGTGATGAGAGGAAACCAATCATCGGGACGCTCAAACATAGCATAGTTAACAAGTTCATAGTACTCGATGATGTCCTCGTCACGAATAAATTCGAGTACTTCTTTAAGCAAGTCCAACTTTTCGGACTTT
>JBGVMW010000323.1:0-1501 GCA_045125095.1 Lachnospiraceae bacterium | reverse complement strand
GAGTTTATTTGTTTTTAAGTAATCAGCTTTGAATTTTTCCAAATCAGTTACACGTCTATCAAGTTCAACTATTTTGTTTTCGTCTCCAGAGCCTGGTAAAAGATTGCAGCGCTCCAGAATATTCTGCAGAACCAAAGAGGTAACAACTTTCTCATTACCTACAATAATTTTTGTCTGGGTGAAGATTTCTTCTAAGGTTGCACAATCACACATTCCCTTCAATACAGCGCCCTTTGCATTAATATGGCAGATGTTTAAAGGAGTAAGGGCAATAGTGCCATCTGTAGCCTCTTCTGCTTCAGTATTTGTGGCAAAACGTGTAATACCTGCAGTGGTTGATGTTGCAGGTGGATTAGAGAAAGATATATCACCAAAATCAATATACTGAGGATTACCATTGGTTAACAGAATATTAAAGGTGAACAAAGCCTGAGAGGTTGCAACCTTCTGCAGAATAGGCTCTTGTGAAGAACCAACTGCAAACAGAATATTATCTGAAGTATAGATACCGACTGAACGAACTGTATAAACAGAATCAGAAGAATCTGTAGCGTTAACCTGAATTTCTGTAGCTGATACAGTTGAGCCACCTACAGTGGTTAATTCTGCAACAACATTTCCAATGTCAGTAGTCTGCTCAGAAGGTTCAAAGTAAGCATTACCAAGCTGAACCTTTGATAAGGTAACTTTATTGGTTCCTGAATGTTCAGCATTAATTAATGCCTGAAGACCTGTAGCTGTAATTATGATGTCCATTTCCTGAGACATAAGAAAACTCCTTTAATTGATTAAAGAATAAGAGAATGATTTCATTGCTGAATAGGTTCTGATGTTTCTTGCTGAAACAAATGATGATTTCAGTGGTTTTACATCATTAACCGTGATGTAGGAGAAGGCTTTAAGCTTTGACGTTCTGCTTAAAGTTGAGCGCACCTTACATACAAGTTTTTTAACTATTGGAACGTTGCACATAACAACGCTTTTCTTGCCAGCAGAAAGAGTCAGATTTCCTTCTAAGGCCTGAATGATTGTTAATGTGTACTGAGAACGAACCGGCTTAGTTATATCAATAAGCAGTCTTAGATCGCGTGTCATTTCCTCACGAACAATACCACCTAATTTGTTCTGACTTACAGTGATTTTGAACGTGTGCGGAGTGCCATGAGGTGACTGTTCCCACCATTCCTGCACGGTTGATGCGCTCTTTACTGAAGCTAGTGCATTTTTAACCGCACTCAGTGTTCCCATTCTGCGCTTTTCAACAATCATTGTAGCTATCACTGCCCTTTTCGTGTCTATTGGCCATGAATCGCGCCACACTAAAGGTTGCCATTGAACTGCTAAATGATCTAACTGTTCACTTGAAAGTTCATTGATTCTATATAAAAAAACAGCATCATTAAGATGCTGATGAACTTTTGAAAGATTACAGTCTGTTGCCTTTATAACGTTATTGACCGTTTTATCTTTTTTGATTGAAGAAGGGGCAAGCTTCTCAATG
>JBGVMW010000322.1:0-4085 GCA_045125095.1 Lachnospiraceae bacterium | reverse complement strand
AAAGACTTGAAAATAAAGCATTCTTGAGTGGGAAGGGATTGGGAATTAAGAGCGATTATTTTGAGTTTGGAGCTCATAGAGGGATTTTTTTAAGAATCCAGTTCGTTGCCTTTTGATAATGTGAGAGAGTGCCTGATGACATGGAGATAAATTATTTTTGGAAAATCCGTTTTTGGGGATGTCCATAAATCAAGGGTTTGAGAGAGTTTGTTTTTGGGGATTTCCCCAAAAGTGATAAAAATGCGCGAATTTGGGAATTTTCCCAAAAGTAAAGACATGGATTTGGGGATTTAAAATTACCTTGCAAATATTATGAAAGCAGGTGATTTGAGTGAGAAAGAAAGATTACAAAGGAAGGGTGGAAAAGCGAGTACTTTCAAAATGTGAAGGTGTGTGCAGGACTTATGACAAGCTTCAATATGAGTATGCTACACTTTTGAATGAAAGTGATGATGTGAAAAATTTTATGGTAAATGTTCTTATGGAATGTTTAGAACTAGGTGATTATGTGTCAGATTTTGTAATAACAAAAAATGATGGTGAGCTTATGGTTAGAGAATGTGTCTTTCGTGATAAAATTAGCAGACCTTTGACTTGTAAGATGTTGGATGCTTCAAGAGAATATTGGAAATCTCATGGGATTACAGATTGGGGAATTGTAGTTGATAAGGCAAAGGGTGGTGATTTTGATGAGTAGAGAATACAAAAAGCAAATGCTTCTTAAGAGAGAAAAAGATGGTAAAGTGGAGATATTTAGAGTTCTTGATGTTCTTGAAAACATACTTGTTATCAATTGTGTAAAAAGGTCAATGCCTGTGTGGAAAACAACGGAAGAATTATCTGAATACGTGGAGATGGAAGAACAAAAGGAAGAGAAGATTCTATCACCTAAGCAAGAACAGGAAGCAAACAGAATTTACAATATTATTTCACCAGTGATTCCATTTATTTCTAATGAGTCTCTTAGAACAGATTCTATTAAGGAAGTAGCAAAAAGATACGATGTTTCAGAACAATTTGTAAGGAAATATCTTTCTATTTATCTGGCAGCAAATAATATATCTTCTCTTGCTCCAAAGACTAGAAACGAAGGAAGAGAACTGACAAGAGATGAGAAAAATATTAGAAAGAGTCTTAATAAATGGTATTACACTACAAAGAAAAGAACATTGAAAAACTGTTATACCCTTATGCTTGAAAATTATTATTGTGATGAAAAAGGAAAGCTTTTGGAAGAATATCCATCCTATTACCAGTTCCGATATTTTTACCGGAAATATAATAAGCCTTCAACTGAAATGATTAGTAGAAATACTTTGTCATATTATCAGAGAAATCAAAGACCTTTAGTTGGTGATGGAGTTCAAGGATTTGCAGGAACTATTGGAATGGGAATGTTGGATGCTACAGTTTGCGATATTTATCTGGTAAATGAATCTGGAGAATTAGTTGGTAGACCAATTTTTACATCTTGTGTAGATGCATTTACAGGTCTTGTTTGTGGTTATGCTCTATCTTGGGAAGGTGGTATCTATAGCTTAAGAGATTTGATGTTAAATGTAATTACAGATAAGGTGGAGCATTGTAAATCTTTTGGAATAAATATTACGGAGGAACAATGGCCATCACATCAAATGCCTTTGAAACTTGTCACAGACCAAGGAAGTGAATACAAAGGATTTAACTTTGAAAATATAGCAGATTTGGGAGTAGAAGTAATCAACCTTCAATCTTACAGAGCAGAACAAAAAGGACCTGTTGAGAAATCATTTGATGTAATACAAGGGTATATGGCTCCATATTTAAAGGGAAAAGGTTATGTGGAACCTGATTTTCAAGAGAGAGGAGTTCATGATTATAGAAAAGATGCCTGTCTTACAATGCAGGATTTTGAAAAAATCTTGTTACATTGCATTTTGTTTTATAACTCTTCAAGAATTATAGAGGATTACAGATTATCAGATGAAATGTTAGATGATGGACTTACCCCAGTGCCTTGTAAAATATGGAATTGGGCTTATGAAAATATAGGAGCAAACTTAATGGAAGTTGATAGGGATAGGCTTATTCAGATTTTGCTTCCAAGAACTACTGCGAAGTTTACTAGACAAGGATTATCTGTAAATGGATTGCATTATCACAATAACCTTTATAGAGAATCTTATTTAGAAGGGAAAGATTGTCTTGTAGCCTATGACCCTGATAGTTCTAATTATGTATGGGTAATTGAGAATGGTGCATTTATCAGATTTGAACTGATAGAAACAAGATTTAAAAATAAGTCAATTGATGAGGTGGAGGGTATGAAGTTTAAGCAAAGACAGATAGTGAAAAAGGAAGAGAGGAATAAGACACAGGCAGAAATTGATTTAGCAAGAAATATTCAACTTATTGCAGATTTGGCTAGTGGTAAGGACTCGCCTTCCATAAAAAATATTAGAGAGAATAGGCGGGTAGAGCAATTGAAAAGTCATAAGAACTTTGTGAAGGAGGTTGGAGTAAATGGTTAGTGAGTGGAATATCTTAGAAAAAATACCTCCAATGTTTGTAGGAGAAGAGTTACAAAATGCAATGGAAGTTATTCCTGATTACTCGCCTGATATTAAAGAAAAATCACAGGCAGAAAGACTGATGGCTTTGAACAATATCTATTCTTTGTATTATCCATCTACAATGGGAAGTGAAATCTATACAAAAATATATCTGGCGATGACAAGAAGTTTACAGAAAAAAGAAAGCAAGCTTGCAATAAAGCAAAGGAACCTCAATGGAAATGCAATTCGTAAGCAGGAATCTTATGGTGGAATAATTGGTGGTAGCGATTGTTTTTCTGTTATTGGTAGTTCTGGAATAGGAAAATCAACAAGCATAGAAAGAGCCATTACTATAACTGGTGGAGAGGATGTAATTGAACTAGAAAATCCATTTTGTAAGATTATTCCTATTATCAAGGTTCAGTGTCCATTTGATTGTTCTGGTAAAGCATTGCTTTTATCTATTTGCAAGAAGGTAGATGAAGCACTTGGAACAAATTATTATGAGATGGAGATTCGGGCAAGGTCTTCAACAAATATGATGATTGTATCAGTAGCTCAGATATTGCTCAATCATTGTGCAGTTCTTGTAATTGATGAAATACAAAATTTGGTAAAGCACAAAGCGGGAACACAACTTGTTTCAATGTTAACAGAGCTCTTAAATGAAAGTGGGATTTCTATTGTGATGGTAGGAACTTCTGAAGTGGAGAGATTTTTTAGAAGTGTAGATTATCTGGCAAGAAGGACTCTTGGATTACATTATGATAAATGCTCTTATGATGATTTCTTTTATGATTTTTGCAAGGAGATGTGGAAGTATCAATATGTGAAGAATAAATCAGAACTTACAGATGGAATCATACATTACCTATATGAGCATTCAGCAGGAACATTGTCTCATGTTATGTTTCTTTTCTATACTGCACAGGAAATCAGTATCTTAAATGGTAAAGAAAGTATTGATATAGAATCATTAGAAGAAGCTTATCAAAGAATGAGTATGTTGCATATTCACATAGAACCTGAGATAAGATTAAAAAATGTTCTAAGTAAGAAAAAAAGAACAAAGTCAGTTGATGAAATAATGGCAACAACTATGGATAAAACAGTAGCAAGTGTTTCTTCTTTAGAGCAAGAGTGTAATCAGGAAGAATGGTCTTTTATGAAAATTGCAGATTATTCTAAAAAGAAAAATATAGATATGTTGCTTCTTTTACAAGGCAAGTTATCTATAACAGAACTGGAAGTGTAGGTGATGGTATGGGAATAGCTTATTTTCCAGAAATGTATGAGGACGAACTCGTATTTAGTGTCCTCTCTAGGTTTTATAGTCATTCGGGCTTTATGACATATAGGGATGCTGCAAAAATATGTTATCAGGTCAGTAATACCTCACCTTCCATTGAGTTATTAACTCAAACTTCGCACATTAAAATGTGCCTATGCACCTTGAAAATTCAATAATAACTGGCATAAAAATAGCATGAAACCAATGGTTTTGATATAATTAAGTTACCACACAAAATAATACAAACCGGAGGCTCATGC
>JBGVMW010000321.1:0-2012 GCA_045125095.1 Lachnospiraceae bacterium | reverse complement strand
TAAATTTGACGAGCTGACGGCTATTGTAAACGATATAAAAAGCAAACCAACTGCAAAAACAACCAAATCAAGCAAAGGAGATGCTGAATAATGGGCAATAATATTTATAATATGTTCAATAATCAAAATAACAATCCATTTTCACAGCTTATTGAGCAGGCACAAAACCTTAAAAGAACATTTCAAGGCAACCCAAAACAAGAGGTCGAGAGACTTTTGCAATCAGGAGCTATGAGCCAATCCGATTTTAATAGATATTCTTCAATAGCACGACAAGTGGTGGATATAATAGAAAAGAATAAATTATAAATTTTTATATTTCCATTTAAATCCTCCAGAGGTTTTTCTTTTCCCTCTTGCGCAAGCAGATATATGACTTGAATTTCCATAATGTTTTGCTGCCTCTGTAACACTCGGAAATTCTTCCAATTCATTCCAATTAAGGTCGCAACGAATAACCACTTTTGATTTGTTGTGTTCTGCTCCAGTTTTTCCAAGCCAAGGTTTACTACCTTTATTAAGGTTATTTTGGAAAGCGTGAACAATATTTTCTTGAACTGTAACCCATTCAAGATTTTCAACGCTATTATTAGTCTTATTGCCATCTTTATGATTTACTTGTGGTTTGTTTTCGGGGTTTGGGATAAAAGTTTTTGCAATAAGCCTATGAACTGGAAAAACCTTTTGCTTATGATTTTTGAATGTTATTGTAACTTTATAATATCCATTCACATCCAAAGCGGGCTTAAGAATTATGCCTTTTTTGTTGTAAAAGCATTCTCCATCTTTAAGGGAAAAATGGCGTTTTGGTCTGTCTTTAGATTTAATTTGACCTTTTTCATTTGCCAAATACAGACCATCACAATCTGGAATTTCTTTCCACATATACTTACACTCCTTTTGTTTATTTATAAATATATTATAATAAAAAACTGTAAAATTGTCAATGTCTTTTGACCAAATAAAAACAATGGCTTTAATCAAGAGCGTACGGCTTGATTGAGTATATAAAACTATATTTAAGAAAGGAAAATTCAACTATGAGTTTAACTACAGAAAATATGACCCCTGCTGACATCCGTGCTTGCACTTGTGGCAATGACGGCTACAATAACGGCGGTATGTTTGGCAACGATTGGGCGTGGATTGTAATTCTGCTTCTCTTTGGTTGGGGCGGCAGAGGCTTCGGCTTTGGCGGCGGCTTCGGTGGCGGTCAGGGTGGTTGCGGCTGTGAGCCTTGTGCTACACAATCCGATGTCCGTGCGGCTGTTGACCAACAGACACTTATCAGCAAACTTGACCAACAGACTTACGGTATTGCAGACAGCACATACGCTCTGAACAACACCATCAACCAGAACTTCCGTGGCGTTGATAACGCTATCTGCACACTTGGCTACAATGTGCAGGCAGGCTTTAACACACTCGGTTATCAGCTCTCCGATTGTTGCTGTGCTACACAGAGAGCAATTGACAGCGTGAAGTACGAGAACGCAACAAACACTTGTGCAATTCAGAACACAATTCAGAATACCACAAGAGATGTTATCGACAACGCAAACGCTAACAGCCGTGCAATTCTTGACTTCCTTACACAGGATAAGATTGCAACGCTCACGGCGGAAAATCAGGCTCTTAAGTTCCAAGCTTCACAGACAGCACAGAACGCTTTCATTACAGCAAATCAGGAAGCACAGACAGCCGAGCTTATCCGCAGACTTGGTGCTGATTGTCCGACACCTGCGTATGTTGTTCAGCCGCCTCAACCTGTAACATTCCCGACAAACTGTTGCGGTACTGCAAGCTATGCTAACTTCGGCAATGGTTGCGGTTGCGGCTCTTTCTAATTGAATAATTAAACTACTTTTCGCTTTGATGCGAGATGTTCAGCCTTAAATGGTTGATAATGTGAAAAAGGCGGTAAGGTAGAAATGCTTTACCGCTTTGTTATTTATGAAAGGATGAATTTTTATGGCAGTAGAATACAGTTATCCCCTTGTGCAGACCGTTGC
>JBGVMW010000320.1:0-2439 GCA_045125095.1 Lachnospiraceae bacterium | reverse complement strand
TGTATTTTGCAACCCCAAAGTGTAACAAAATGCAAAGAAAAAATGTAACACCCTAGAGAGTTATTTAGTTGCTGAATCCTTCATAAGGGAATGCTCAAATCTCCAACTGTCTCTGTCAAAGACAATCAGATGACTGTGATGAACCAGACGGTCAATTAATGCCGCTGTTAGCTGGTCGTCATAAAAGATTCCATTCCATTTACTGAATTCTATATTTGTTGTAAGTATCAGGCTGCGTTTTTCATAACAGTCTGCAATTACCTGAAATAACAGCTGGGAACCTTCCGCATCAAACGGAAGATAACCCCATTCATCGCATATAAGTAAATCCAGTTTGCTTAGTTTTTTTAGTAGCTTTGTAAGTGAACCTTCCGATTTGGCATCGGTCAGTTCATTTACCAACGTTGCAGTTTTATAAAATCTGACTTTCTTTCCCTGCATACACGCTTCTACACCAATCGCAGTAGCCATATGGCTCTTTCCGGCTCCATTACGTCCATACAGGATAAGATTTTCATTCCTTTCCATGAAATCCAAAGATTTTATTCCATCTATGCTTGTGGTATTCGGAATTATAATCTTATTGAAATCATACCCTTCAAAAGTTTTTATATTGTCAAATCCTGCCTGCTTTAAATGCAGTTTTTTTCTTTTTGTATTGCGGTAATCAATTTCAGCACGGAGAACACTTAACAGATATTCCTGTGGAGTAGCTCCGGACAGGGAAAGGGCATTTTCAGCAAAGGTTGTACTGAGACGCAGCTCTTTACAACACGCATACATCTGTTCTTTCATAATACAGATACCTCCTTTCCAAACAGGGTGTCATATTTATTGTTGTCAACGGCATAACTCGGCATTTGTATGATATTACGTTCCAATTGCATTGGTTGCATCTGCTGCACTCCTGATGTAAGAGTACGATAGGCAGCAAGCACACTGTCTGCATCTTTTACTCCATTGCTGATTGCAAATGCAAGTGCTTCTTCTGCAGTTCGCATGTCATGTTTCTGCAACATCGTATACAGTGATGTTAATCCTTTCCGTTTTCCTTCGGCATTCTGATTTCCAAGGTATTTCTGCCAGTTGTCTGGAAGCTGTTGGTAAAACTCTGTATATTTTATTGCAGCAGGACGTTTTGACATTAGATCTATGTATGGAAGCCAGTTCATAGACTCCTTTCCTTTTCCGTAAAGCCTTGGGTGTTCCATGATAACTTCATAGGATTTGTTTAAAATCCAGACCTTGTCGGAAGAGGCCTTTATATAAACTTCTTCTTTTGCATACTTTGGTGAAGTAGAATAAAGGTTGTTGTCAAAAGTTACTTTCGCATAATTATCCGTTTTTCTTGGTTCCAGAATAAATATTTCATACGGTATTTCATTAAGGGGAAGCATTTCCTGTATATCTTCCTGAAACAATGTTTCTATAGGCATTTTTTTGATATAATGTTCCCGCTTTGCATCTTTTTCACAGGCATCAAACAGTGACTGGTTAAAAGTATTAAAATCCAGTATGGTTGGAACTGGAACAAACATGTTTCTGCGTTCATATCCCACCTTGTTTTCCACATTTCCTTTTTCCCATCCTGCTGCACTATTGCAGAAAGCTGCTTCAAAACCATAGTGAACCATAAATCGCTCAAAGCCTTTGGTCAATGTACGCTCATGTCCTTTTCCCACATGTGCTACGGCGCTGGAAAGATTGTCAAATACAATCCTGCTTGGAACTTTGCCTATGTGCTCAAATATATTTCTCATTCCCTGAAGGAGACACTGCTGGTTTTCGCCACCGAAAATCTGGCAGTAAGAATGATTGCTGTGTGGAAATGACATGGTAAGTTTCAGGGCGTCAACCATGTCTCCTGAATTATTGATATAAGAAAAATGTCCAAAATCCACCTGTGCTTCCCCTGGCGGATGATACAGTGGAAGACGTGCTTTTGTCTGCTCTTTATAAAGTTCTTTTTTCTTTTGAGAAACATAGTATTGAACAGTGCGCAGTTTCACTTCCAAAAGTTCCGGATATTCTTCCTGTAATCGCTCAAAGACACGTTTTGCAGTGTGGCGTTGCTTACGCGGTGCTTTTAAATCTTCTTGAAGCCAGCTGTCAATAACCGGCTTTAGCGGATCCAGTAAAGAAGTTGTTTTTCTGGATGGATATAAAGGCTCATTAAAGTCCTCCATATCCAAGTATTTTCTGATAGTTTCATAATGATATCCAGTGCGTCGCATAATTTTCCTAATAGAAAGTCCTTCCTTTTCGTGCAGACGTTTGATATACTTAATATCGTCCATTGATAACATCCTTTCGTATCCTCCTTAAGTCTTCGTCAAACTCAAGGATAGTATATTTGTGAGGGTGTTACAATGGATTTTTGTGCTGAGAGTGTTACACTTTTGGATTGCGTTTTGTTACAGTTTTATTTTACACTAAACA
>JBGVMW010000319.1:0-3617 GCA_045125095.1 Lachnospiraceae bacterium | reverse complement strand
AAATTAAGAAAATACTTTTTCATTTCAGAAATTCGAAAAAACTTCTTTGAGTTGGATTTATTCTTGAACATACTGTTGCATATACAGCATGTCCATTACAAGAATCTTCTGATTCTGAATATCAATTATCCCCTGTTCTTTTAAATTGTGTAGGATGCGGTTAACGCTGTTTCTGGTAGAAATACCACAGAATCCCGCAATATCTTCATTTGTAACAGGAAAATCTATCAGCCAACCATTTTTATGTTCTTCCCCAAATTGATGAACTAAAGTATAGAGGAATGCGCAGACGGCACCGGTTCTTCCATTCATGCTCATTAGTTGTTGCCGTTGGATGGCTTCGGCCAGATTTAAGCGATAGTATTCCTTGACGTAATCTTGGAGTTTCCTGTCATTATTTATATAATTCCAGAATTCAACTCTGGGGATTAAATAAAATGTAGCTTCTTCTGTTTCGACACGAACATTGAATGGGGCTGAGGTATAGCTGCTGATCTCATCTCGAAGCAGAGAAATAATGTTAGGTCCTTTCAGATAAGCAATGTTAAATTCTCGTCCGTCCTTGAGAATAATACTGGTTTTAACGACTCCTTCTTTGAGAATATAGGTATACTGCTGCTCCAGCCCGCAATATGTCAGGTAAGCATGGCGTTTACGGGTAATGGTGGGAATATTTCTTTGACTTAAAAAGGATAAAAGATAGCTGTTATTCATCAAACCCCTCCTTGTTTTCTGTTTCTATGCTTATACTTATAAAGCAAAACACAAAAAACGTCAACAAATGTTACTATCAAATGTGGTTTTTGTATGTATTGAAATATGCCATACTCTTTCAAAAATGAAAGGAGTTATAAATTATGTTTAAAATGGAAGTACCTTATGACAAAAGAATAATGCAAATAAGTCTGGAAGATAAGAATTTAGCTGGAGTACTTGTAGGGAGACAAAGTGATTATGTTAGTGACAAAAGTGAAAAAGAGATTGTGGAGGAATCTTTGGATCATGTCATTGGTTCACAGACATTAGAGGAACTTGCAAAAGGTAAGAAGGACATTGTAATTATCAGCTCTGATCATACTCGTCCGGTTCCATCAAAAATTATTACGCCAATCCTTCTTCGAAGAATTAGGAGTGTGTCACCAGATGCAAGAATCAGAATTCTTGTTGCCACAGGATTTCACCGTCCAAGCACCAAAGAAGAGCTAATTGATAAATACGGAAAAGAAATCGTTGAAAATGAAGAAATTGTCATGCATATTGCGAAAGATGACAACTCCATGAAAAAAATCGGAACTTTGCCAAGTGGAGGTGCATGCATTATCAATAAGATTGCGGCAGATGCTGATCTTCTTATTGCTGAAGGATTTATTGAAGCACATTTTTTTGCAGGATTTTCTGGAGGTAGAAAGTCTGTTCTTCCAGGAATTGCTTCTTATAAAACAATTATGGCGAATCACAGCGGAGAGTTCATCAATGATAAGAACTCACGTACAGGAAATCTAAAGTTTAACCTGGTTCATGAGGATATGGTTTATGCAGCACGCAAAGCTGGACTTGCCTTTATCGTTAACGTAGTTTTAAACGGGGAACATAAGATTATCGGTTCTTTTGCAGGAGATATGGAGAAAGCGCATGAGAAAGGTTGCGATTTTGTGCGTTCTCTGGCATGCGTTAAGAGAGTAGACTGTGACATTGCAATTTCCACAAATGGCGGATATCCTTTGGATCAGAATATTTATCAAGCCGTTAAGGGAATGACTGCTGCAGAAGCAACGCTTCCGGAAGACGGTGTAATCATCATGGTTGCGGGCTGCCGTGACGGTCATGGAGGACAGGATTTCTATGATAATATTGCAAATGTAAAAGAACCGGGCGAATTTCTGGAAAAAGCAATTCATACACCAAGACTAGAGACAGCTCCGGAACAGTGGACCAGCCAGATTCTTGCCAGAATTTTGGTGCATCATAAAGTGATTCTTGTTTCTGATCTTGTAGATCCTAAGCTTGTTTTTGGGTTGCATATGGAACTGACATCAACAGTGGATGAAGCTTTGAAAAAAGCATTTGCTTTTAAGGGAAAGGATGCAAAGGTCGCTGTCATTCCAGACGGGTTGGGTGTTGTAGTAGAAGAACAATAAGAGAAAATACATGAAAGGATATTTAAGAGATGATACATAATATAATGTCAGAGTTCTTAGGAACTGCCCTGATGATTGTTTTTGGTGTTGGAGTTCATTGTGACGAAGTATTGAATAAAACAAAATATAGAGGAAGCGGACATTTATTTGCGATTACTACATGGGGATTCGGGATTACCATCGTGTTGATGGTATTTGGAGGAGTCTGCATCAATCCTGCAATGGCTTTCGCACAGGCAATTCTTGGCATGATTCCGTGGAACTGTTTTATACCTTATTGTGTGGCAGAATTTCTTGGAGGATTATGCGGAGCATGCATTGTTTATGTAATGTATGCAGATCATTTTAAAGCGAGTGAAAACGTTGTTGATTCGGTGGCAATTCGAAATATATTTTCTACGAACCCAAATATCCGAAATCTTTCGAGAAATTTCTTTGTGGAAGCATTTGATACTTTTGTCTTTTTGTCATCAGTTCTTGGTATTGCAAAATATTCTGAAAAAATGCTTCCTATCGGAGTGGGAATTTTGGTATGGGCAGTAGGTATGGGCCTGGGAGGCCCTACAGGCTTTGCCATGAATCCAGCCCGAGATTTAGGTCCGCGTCTGGCATATACATTATTGCCAATTAAAAATAAGACGGATAATGATTGGCAATACGGATTACTTGTTCCGGGGATTGCGCCTTTTGTAGGGGCTGTATGTGCGGCATTATTTGTAAGAGGGTTTCTTGGAATTTAATATATAATTTCTGATTCAAGATCCCTGTGTAAGTTTAGTTAAACAATTTAAAAAGATACTATATGGTAATGGAAAATGATAGATGAAAGGAGAAAGCCAAATGCATAAAACAACAAAAAAACTTACTTTATCAGCCATGTTTATAGCGGTTGGTATGGTTCTGCCTTTTTTGACAGGACAAATTCAGCAAATTGGAAATATGTTGCTTCCGATGCATCTTCCAGTTATTCTGTGCGGCTTGATATGCGGATGGCAGTACGGAGCATTAGTCGGTTTTATTCTTCCGTTTCTGCGTTCGGTTACATTCGGGATGCCGCCTTTGTTCCCTACAGCCATTGCGATGGCATTTGAATTGGCTACTTACGGATTGGTTATAGGATTTATCTATGGACGTTCTCACTGGCAATGTTTGATTTCTCTATATAGATCGCTGATTGCGGCTATGATCGCAGGGCGAATTGTTTGGGGCATTGTCCAGATTGTATTGCTTGGACTAATTGGAAAATCTTTTACATGGCAGATGTTTATAGCAGGGGTCTTGTTAAACGCCGTTCCTGGAATTCTTGTGCAGTTGACATTAATTCCTACTATTATGGTAGCATTGAATCGTACGGGTTTGGTAATTTTTCAGAGAAAACAGCCGTTAGAAAATTTGGCTGTTCGGTAAATAAAAATGCTGATAAAAGATATTGCACAATTACTTCTAACCGAAATAAAACAGCGAAGCACGTTGGTGCTC
>JBGVMW010000318.1:0-1718 GCA_045125095.1 Lachnospiraceae bacterium | reverse complement strand
TACACCATGTGCGGCACTCTCCTCCTTAAGCTCTGTATCTACAACAATTTCTTCTCCATCATTTGAATTAAGAGTGATTTTTGTTTGAGCAGATTTTTTTGTAAATACAGCTATTTTCATGTCTTCAAAAGTATCTGGTGGTTTAATTTTCCTTGTGAATCCCCGGTCATTTTTAGTTATAAATCAGCAAATGTCACCAAACACCATAAACCTTTTCAATTTACATTTCATATAAAATTTGAATAAACTCTATAAAAGAATTTGCAACTTTACTTAATACTATATGTCCCGTTTCTGGGTCTTCTAATTCTTGATCTCCAAAATATATTTGACCATAATGCTCACCCTCTATACTCATACAAATAATATTTCCGCCCGAATCATCAGCAAATACAAAATAACTTTTATCCAATTGTCCTGTTTCATGTAAAATATTATTCACTTTAACAATATCATCATAAGTTCCTTCTCTTTCTTTATAAAAAATAAAAAATTCTCTAATATCTGTTCCTAGTTCTTTAGAAGTTATAAAATCCACATAGTCAAATACAATATCTTCTTCTGGTGTTCCACCATTATTTTTCAAAATAAAATCAATATAATCGTTTGGCAAAATTATATTTAATTCGTTTTCAAATTTTTCTATTTCTTCTCTTCTCAATTTTTCTCCACTATCATACAATTTCATATTAATAATCCTTTCAAAATACAACTTTTAATTTTGGTTTCTTATTATTGAAGCTCCACCAGTATGTGGAAATCCACCTATTGAGCAATCATGTATTTGCCTTTCCACAAGCAACATATTTTTACCATCCTCCATATGATGCCATGTATATCCCGTTGGGGGTTTTGAACCCGAAAGCCCAATTTTCTCATTCGCACTTCTAAAATCATTTTTATTATTTCCTCGTCCGGTGAGACATATTCCCAGACCCCGGTCATTCTTCCGGCCTCATCATACCGGAAACATTTATCCTGCCCGAGCGCATCCACTTCCCGGATGACATTTCCTTTCAGATCGTACTCGTATTCCCGGATGGTTTTTCCATCGGTGCCGATCTGCTTCAGGATCCGGTCCATGCTGTCATATACGGTGTGGACCACATTCTGATCCGGCATTTCTTCTGTCACAAGACAGCCCTCGGCATCATGCTTTTCTTTCCATATGCCGCCGTCCGGATATATGGTTTCCAGCAGGTGGTCATTGGCATCGTAGGTGCTGCGGATCTCCGGAACGGCTGTTTCCGGAATCGTTCTTTTTGCCAGCAGGGATTCCCGCAGGACATTTCCCCTTCCGTCCCTTATAAAGGTCTTTTCTCTTCCCAGCGGATCCCTCACCCAGATCAGGCGGTCCAGATAATCGTAGCGGTAGGAATATCCCACGCTGCTGGTACGGCCTCCGCTCTGCCTTCCGCTGTATTTCCGGATCAGGTTTCCGAGGTTGTCCCGTTCTTCCCGTTTTACATTTCCTTCCGGGTCTTTGATGCTGCTGACGTAATGCAGTCCATTGTAGCGGTACTCCGTAATTCCCTGTACGGTTTCGGTGCGGATCCTTCGGCCGATCTTATCATAGGCTGGCACAGCAGCAAGTATGATGGAATTCTTCAGGAAATCAATGCCCGTATGATTTTGTATAATTTCTGTGAATTAGTAACTTCTCACGCTGTGGTAAAAACATCTAAAAATACCAAACACGTCTATAAAATTAATTTCGC
>JBGVMW010000317.1:0-10422 GCA_045125095.1 Lachnospiraceae bacterium | reverse complement strand
TAGCTGTTTGCTACATAGTCTATATGTGACCCTCTGAAAACGTCGGCACTTGGGCTGTGTATTTTACAGCCTTAGTGTCCGCTACGTTTGAAGGGAGCGAGAGCGCGTCAAATATAGACTATGTAGTAAGCAGTTATTTGCCACAAACAATTCTGACAATTTACGGATGGTCATCACTTTCGCAAACGCCTAGTGTGTAACATTTGAAAGGAGAAATTAAACATGCACAACAGAGAATCCACAAACAAAATGGGAACGATGTCAGTCAATAAGCTTATGCTAAACATGGGCATACCTATGATTTTATCCATGGTATTGCAGGCTGTCTATAATATCGTAGATAGTGCCTTCGTTTCTAATATCAAAGATAACGGAGAAATGGCATTAAATGCATTGACACTGGCATTTCCGGTACAGATGTTAATGGTTGCAATCAGCATAGGAACAGGTGTTGGTATGAATGCCCTTTTATCCAAAAGCTTAGGCCAGGGTGACCATTTTCTGCACTGTTTGGCTTATCCGGTACCACACAGAATCTTTGTATCAGTGCAATGCGCATCGTATCCATTAGCTTTATTTTTGCAGGACTTAACATTGCTTTACAGGGTGTTTTTCAAGCCTTAGAAAGTGGTATGGAATCCTTAATTATTTCCCTGTGCCGCCAATTACTCTTTGTACTGCCTGTCGCATGGGGCTTCTCCCTTTTAGCACGACAGTCTATGAGTTACATGTGGTTAGTGTGGAGTACCTTTATTATTGCGGAAGGTCTGTCCGCTGCAATTGCTCTTGTGTTTATGAAGAAGGTTAGAAAAAATAAGATTGATGTATTAAGCAAGTAAATACAGGCAGGAGATAGCACATTTTTTCTATCTCCTGCCTGTAAAGCTACTTTTAAGACCTGTATTTACATATCCATTTTAGCATTCAAACAGTCATTTCGTAAGCGCAATCCCCCTTACTTTTAGAAAGTTTGTTGCATCCCCCCCTCATTTCTCATATAATTTTGTTGAAATTGACAGCTTCTGGAAACTTGACAATTCCTTTATTTTTTTTCTATGATATCAAAGTTATAAATATTGATTGCCAACGACACACGTAGTGCTTCGGCACGTAAATCTGATTACGGGACAATTTTCTTGTTAGATTTATCGTTCACTACGTGTGTCGTTTTTTGTGCTTTCAAAAAGAAAAGGAGTTTATCGTATGCCAAGAAATCAATTTCAGAGAATGGTGTTTGCCCTTCTCACCGTATTTGTCACTGTACACGCCTATGTATTTTACAGTCTCTATGTTGTCAATGGAAATACTCTGATGTCCATCAATGGTACTGCTAGTGTATTAGATGCCATTGACAAACAAGGAGGCGTTTATATGCTCGGTAGCTACCTGCCAATCTGGTCTGTGGTTGTTATTGAGTTTATTCTTGCATATTCCTTAGAAATGATTATGGGAAGCCCATGTTCCTTTAAGCTTGCTTCTAAGGTATTCAATCCAAGAGAAACACATCCTGTCTTATTTGAAACTGCTATTATCTGCACAACAGTTGCATTGATGTGCCCGGCAATGAGCTTTATTGCTGCATTCCTGTATTATCCATATTATGCAGGATTCGATGTCATCACATTGCTTGCCAACTGGTTAAAGTTAGTATGCTTTAACTTCCCATTTGCATTTTTTACACAGTTGTTCTTCATTCAGCCACTTGTTAGAACTGTGTTTAAGTTCTTGTTCCAGAAAGATATTGCAAGACGCAAGGAGTTGCAGGGTTCTTTCTAAAAAACTAGTTAGAACAAAGCGTGCAAGCACGCTCTCGCAAATCCAGCCACTTATTATGCTTTGCCGCGCCGAATTTGGCACGCAGTGCACCTTCCTTTCAAATTCGTGCGCATCAGTTTTTCTATACTAGGAAATTTCATACATTACGTCATGCAACGGACTGTTATAATTTCCTGGCATAGAACAAAAAGCCTCAGCGTAGCGAGCTACGCCGAGGCTTTTTGCTATGTACAACCAATAAAATAGGCAAATGATGTGGTCTAGTGTCCAGTACACTAGTGTACTGGACACTGTAATATCTATACTTCCTGTTCTAAACTTCTCATCCAACCTCTCTTACGGAACAAAATCAAAGAAATCCCTAGTCTTACACATTCTTCTAACGACAGAATAAAATACACATAAGGAATTGGCAGCTTCCATATATAGGCAGCGAGTAAGCCTAGCGGAACACCGAATAGCCAGGTTCCTATAAAGTCAATTCCCATAACATATTTTGTCTTACCACCACTTCTTAGAATTCCACCACCTAAAATCATATTTTCTACCTTAACCGGTGCAATTATGGCAAAGGCAACTAATATCTGACAGGTTATCTCTTTTACAACATTTTCTACCTCATACATCTGCACATAAAATCTGCAGAAAATAACAATAATTGCAGAAAATGCAACAGAACCGATTAGTCCATATACCATCAATCGCTTGGAATCCCGATATGCCTTTTCATATTCCTGACTACCTAAGGATTTTCCAATTATTATTCCGGCAGCCTGTGCTAAACCACTTAACGCCCCTATCATCAACACCTGTATCGGTGTGGTCAGCGTCATAGCCGCACACGGTTGGGTTCCGATATGTCCATATATGGAAGCGTAGACATTTTCTCCCAAACTCCAGAAAAATTCGCAGGCAATAATCGGCACTAATATGCCAAGATATTGCTTTCCACTTTCTTTTCCCATGCGAAGCCAAAATGGTACTTCCCAGGATTCGTTTCTTCGTTTATATAAGAACAAAGCTATCAACAACACGCATCCAACCACCTGCGCAATTACCGTTGCAATTGCGGCTCCTTCTGCACCCAGTGCCGGAAAACCGAATTTACCAAATATCAATACATAATTTAACCCTGTATTCAAAATCGCAGTCAGAATTGTCGAATACAATGGCAGCGTTGCCGCTTCCCTGCATCGAAACAATGTAGATAACAGGCTACTGATTGCTATCGGTATGTAGGACAATCCTAATATCCTTAAGTAATTCGCTGCGACTTCTTTTGTCAATGCATCTTTCGTATACATCCCCATTATTTGTAATGGAAAGAAGCAGCTAAGACAAGTAAACACGACAGCAAGCAGCAATGCCATAATCAAATTAATATAAAAGCTTCTTCCTACTTCCCTGTTGTCTTTCTTGCCAATATACTGGGCAATCATAATTCCGGCTACCGCTGCAATGGCAGAAACCAGAACAGAAAATACGGAGGAAAATTTACTGCCCAGACCAATTCCGGCAATACTGGTACTACCTAACTGCCCCGTCATTATCTGATCCACCACGCTAAATGATGATTGCAACAAGCTCTGTAAGGTAACTGGTATTGCTATTTTTACCAATGCTGCATGAAATGTTTTTTGTTCGTTCATTTCTCTTATTCCTTTCTGCTAAACCATATTAGGCGTTTCGCAACTACCTAAAACTATATGTATAGCATAATACACAATCCCAGATGCAACAATAGGTTAAACGCGTAACCCAATCCAAAAATAGCGCGTAGCATTTGTGCAGAATTTCCTAGTATAGAAAAACCGACCTCCTACTACATGGTGAATGTAATAAGAGATCGGTCTTCATTCTACTTTATGTAATTTTACTGGCAAATTAAGAACTTTTCTAAAGCCTCACTTGCCTCCTTTTCGTCTTTTCCATTGGTTACCAGACGGACGGACATTCCGGAACATGGGTTTAATGCCATAACACCCATGATGCTTTTTAAATTGATCTTTCTAGACTCATCCATAAAGTATATTTCGCTGTCAAAATTCCAAGCTGCCTGCACTAATTCTGCGATTGGATTTGAATACAACTTTCTCAGGTCTGCAATAACTAATTCTTTCGTCTTCATAACTTCTCCTTCCGGTCCTCCCCAACAATACGCTGAATATTTTTCAACAGTCTAAAAGTGTCTTTCCTCAACATCTTTTAGCCATTAACATATTACCATATTTCCCAAAAATAAAAAGAGACTTTAGTACCAATTCTGAAATACTTCTCTTTTTCCCAATTCCACGACAAAACTTTGTAAAGTCTATGTATATTTTTTACAAGTTCCACCGATGGATTTAATGCAAATTCGCCAAAAGCATTTTCTAAAAAAATACAAATTAGTTATTTATTCCTATTATATAAATATTTGCGTCTTTTACCTGATACCAGATATTGTAAGAACCTTCTCCTAACATGACACTGCTATCGCTCAGAATCAGATTATCTGCATTGGTCTGTTTCAATGCTTCTAACAGCTCCGGTGTAAAAATACCATCCACACCTAATGCAAGGAAACTTTCTTTATCTGCAATATCCTTTCCATTTACCGTTATTGGATATTTCACCGCATCTGCTAATTTTTGAATATCCTTTTCCTCTGCAATTTCTAACAATTCCTCCGCAAAAGAAACTTCAATGCCGGTTGCTTCCTTACTATCATAAGAAGATTCTCCCTCTGACAGACAACTCAATTCTGTCACCCGGTACGCAAATCTTGTATTCTCTGATGGAGCCAGAGTTACTTTCCAAGTTGCTATTGTTCTGTAGGTTGTATCATTCATTACTTCTACATAAAAACAATAACCGGATTCTGTCTTCTCGTAATCATATGCATTTGCCAACACGGACTGTTCAAACTTCTGCACAATATAAGAATCTCCATCTTTTGAAAATGTAGCATTTACCCGTTCTGCAAAATTTATCTTTTCTGCAAACATAACTTGTGCAACCGCATTCGCATCTGAAGCAGCAATTTGAATTTGCTCCTTCTCGCTCTGCATCGTTGCATAATATGCCATCGCATAGTTAAGAAACTCTGCACTCTTGTTCCGGAACGCTTCTGCATCCGTCTGAGTGACGGCAGCAACCACAGCTTCCACGACAGGCTTCATTTCCTTTACTGCTTCCGGTGCCTGCATAACAGGATTTTCTGACAAAACAGCTTTATCATCTAATGTCTCTATGTTTGAGGTATCTAACTCTACATAATCTCCCGGCTTTATCGTATCTTCTTGCTTTTTAGGGAAATAAAACACAATTATCAGTATCAACAAAAGTACCAGAATTACACCGGCACCCACTCCCATTGCAATTCTCTTTTTCTTATCCATTTGAATCTCCCCTTATTTATTTTTCGTAACCATTCACTACCCTCATAGTTACGTTTCTCTCTGCTGTATCTTATTTGCTTGTTACTAAGTATGGTGCCAGAGAACCGGCTACGTTGCTGATTGGCATTGTCTGAAGAACCACACGGCCCGGACCTGTAACTACCGTATTGAAAATACCTTCTCCACCAAACACCATATTCTTAAGACCTGGTACACTCTTAATTTCCATAGAGCAGGTTGCATCCATTGCTGCGAGATATCCGGTATCTACCACAATCTGCTGTCCCGGTGCTAAATCATATTCCACTGCATGGCCATCAATTTCAATAAATGCCACACCGTGACCGGAAAGACGCTGCATAATAAATCCTTCACCACCAAATAAACCACTTCCGATTTTTTTCTGGAAATGAACAGATAATTCTACTGTCTTTTCAGAGGCAAGGAAACTACGCTTCTGCGCAATCAATTCTTTTCCCGGTGCAATTTCTACTGCACGGATAGCTCCTGGAAAGCTGGATGCAAATGCAATCATACCAGGACCACCTTCTGCTGTATAACGGTTCTGGAATAATGCTTCTCCGGAGAACATTCTTCCCAACGCTTTACCTACACCACCGTTTGAAGTTGTTTCCATCTTCATATTTGGAGACATCCAACTCATAGAGCCACGCTCTGTAATCATCTGCTCTCCGCCCTCTAATTTACAAATAACAACCGGTAACGTATCACCTTTAATTTCGTACTGCATAAAAACCTCCTGCTTATCAACCTTATTGGTCAATGCTTCTGCATTGCTATTTTAGAAAAGGCAGCACACAAATTGCATGCCACCTTTCCATAATATCATAAATATATGTGCATTTCCAATAAAATACTACAATTTTTCTAGGAAAAAAGTACGAGATACACAAAATATGCTGCATATGCTAACAACATAACAATACCGCCATTTCTTTTTAACTCGCCTTTCTTCACTACACAAATCCATAGCAACACAACCGAAGCAATACATGCAATACCATCTACAAGATATCTTGCACTGTCATATGGAATTGGAGATATGAGTGCAGTTGTACCTAAAACAAAAAGAATATTAAAGATATTGCTTCCTACAATATTTCCTACAGCAATATCTGCTTTTCCTTTCAGTCCTGCTGTCACAGAAGTAATCAATTCCGGAAGAGATGTACCAAATGCTACAATCGTTAAACCGATAAGACGCTCACTCATTCCTAATGTGGAAGCAATAATGGTTGCATTGTCTACTGTAACATCACTTCCAATTACAATTGCTACCAAGCCAAATACCGTCATGATAAGCAATACAGGAATACTCTTTTTCTTTCCTGTTTCTTCTTCTGCTTCTCCATTGCCATTCTTTGCACACCAGAACAAATATACAAAAAAGCCAATGAAAATAACCCAAAGTACAATACCTACTATTACACCTAATTCACTAAAAATAGAACCTAACGCCACTAACAACACGGATATAAAAATTACAATTGGTATTTCAATTTTTCTTGTATTATCCTGAACTTTTAATGTAGTAATGCAGGATGTAATACCGAGAATCAACAGAATGTTCAAAATATTGCTTCCTAAAATATTACCAATGGCAATACCAGTATTTCCTTGCATTGCCGCCGTAATACTAATGGCCGCTTCCGGTGCACTGGTACCAAATGCCACAATGGTTAAACCGATGACAATCTGTGGTATATGAAAACGGTCTGCAATGCCTGAAGCACCGTCGACAAACACATCTGCACCCTTGATTAAGAGCACAAATCCAACTAACAGTAACAAAATTGCTTTGAATAACTCCATGTTTTTTCCTCCTGGTATATTAACCAATTTAAAAATCTAATTTTTTCATTGTTTTTCTTAAGAATAGCATACTAAATGTTACGGATGCTATCTCCGCAATCGGAAACGCCAGCCATACAAGATTTAATACTCCGGTCAATGAAAATAAGTAGGCAACCGGTATCAGCACAAACAACTGTCTTGCAACGGAGACATACAAGCTGTATATACTATATCCTAATGCCTGAAAGTAAGAACTGCACACAATACAGAAACCTGCAAATATGTAACTGATACTCATAATCCGCAACGCCGGTTCTCCCATGGCAAGCATAGCATCGGAAGCACTAAATAGTTTCAGAAGCGTTCCCGGGATAAACTGCAGTGCAAAAAATCCTGCAAGCATAATACAAACACCCGTGATAACGCTGATTTTTAAAGTCTGCATAATACGGTCTTTTTTCTTTGCACCATAATTGTAGGAAATAATTGGTACCATACCATTGTTCAAGCCCATAACAGGCATGAATACAAAGCTTTGCAGCTTATAATATGCACCAAACACGGCTACTGCTGTAGAAGTAAATTCAACCAATATTTTGTTCATACAGAAATTCATCAGCGAACCAATGGACTGCATTAAAATTGAAGGAATACCTATCATATATATTTTTTTGATAATCCAGCCTTCTGGTTTGCATATTTCTTTTACATTCAACTGTATTTCCTTGTTCAGCTTCAGATTAAACACCAAAGCAATCACAAAAGCTGCAATCTGTCCACACACAGTTGCAATTGCGGCACCTGCCACGCCAAGTTTTGGGGCACCTGCCAGACCAAAGATAAGTATCGGGTCTAATATCAGGTTGATAATTGCTCCTGTTCCCTGTGTAATCATGGTATAGAAGCTTTTTCCGGTAGCCTGCAACAGTCGTTCTAATGTAATCTGTCCAAAGATTCCTAATGAAAAAATAGTGATTATGCTAAGATACTGCACACCATATTGTATAATAGTTTCATCTTTGGTCTGCACGGAAAAAAACAACCTCGTGCCAAAGAATCCAAGCAGCATAAACACCAGCATACTGCACAATGCCAGCAAGATACCAGTATTTGCGGTCTTGTTAGCAGCATGCTGATTCTTTTCTCCTAAGCTTTTTGACAAAATGGCATTAATACCTACACCGGTTCCCGTTGCGACTGCAATCATCATGGTCTGTATCGGGAATGCCATAGATACCGCTGTAAAGGCATCCTCTGATACTTTTGAGACAAAAATACTGTCTACTACATTGTACAACGCCTGAATGATCATGGAAATGATAATTGGCAGTGACATATTGACTAACAGCTTGGGAATGGGAAGATAACCCATTTTATTTTCTTGTATTTGTTCTTCCATAATAGTTCCTCTCTTTAGTTTTTTATACTAATTTGTATTCCATCTGTGAATTGATGGAATTCGTATTGTATTTGCTCACGGCTCTCCTTATAGCAAGCTCTCAAGCTCTGCAACCAGTTCTTTAAACAGAGCTAATGCTTCGCCCACCGGGGCTGGAGTTGTCATGTCTACACCGCATAACTTAAGCAGGTCCACCGGGTCTAAGGAGCTGCCACCACTTAGAAATTTAAAATATCCGTCAAGCACTGCTTTATCGCCTGCTAATATTTTACGGCTGATTGCGATTGCTGCGGAGAAACCGGTTGCGTACTGGTAGACATAAAATGGTTCGTAGAAGTGTGGTATTCTTGCCCACTCCATAGCGATTTCTTCGTCGGATACCATATCCGGTCCATAATATTTTTTATTCAGCTCTAAATAGATTTCACATAATACATCTGCTGTCAAGGCTTCCCCTGCCATCACTTTTTCATGGGTGATTTTTTCAAATTCCGCAAACATGGTCTGTCGATATAAGGTTCCTTTGAACTGATCTAAAAAATGATTCAGCAGATAGGCCTTTTCTTCTTTGCTCTCTGCATGTTCTAACATATAGTGAATAAGCAATGACTCATTACATGTAGAAGCCACCTCTGCCACAAAGATACGATAGCCTGCGTATACATAGTCCTGTGCCTCATCTGAATGATAGGAATGCAATGCATGCCCCATTTCATGAGCAAGGGTAAAGACGGAATCTAAATTCCCCTGATAATTCAACAGTACATACGGATGGGTTCCATAGGCGCCCCATGAATACGCACCACTTCGTTTTCCTTCATTTTCATAAACATCTATCCAGCGGTTGGTAAAGCCTTCTTCTAACAGACTGATATAGCGTTCACCTAAAGGTGCTAATCCCTTTTTTACTGTTTCTTTTGCTTCTTCAAAGGTAAATGTTTTGTCGTAGGCAGGCAGGAGTGGTGTGTATACATCATACATGTGAAGCTCCTCCACGCCTAGCACTTTCTTTCGGAGTGCTACATACCGGTACATAGTGTCTAAATTGTCATGCACGGCGTCTATCAGTTTATCATACACCTCTGTTGGTATATGGTTAAAAAACAAGGCTTTTTCTAATGAGGAAGAAAACCCTCGCATTTTTGCTTCAAATGCACTTGCTTTTACATTGCCCTGGAATAAAGCTGCCAGTGTATTTTTAAAGCTTCCATATGTGTGATAAACAGCTTCAAATGCATCCTTTCGTACACGCCTGTCGGCACTTTCCATAAAGTGAATAAAATTACCGTGTGTGATAGTAACTTCTTTTCCTTCTTTCTCTTTTATAGAAGGAAACTTGATATCCGCATTGTTAAACACAGAAAAAACATCGCCTGGACAACTTGCTATTTCATCTGTTTTCGCAAGCACTTCTTCCAATGTGGCATCTAAAATATGTGCTTTCTCATAAAGTACATTATCAATCACACGTTTATATCTTGCTAACTCTGCGTTGCCCTTCACCATTTCCTCTAACTTTGTGCTGTCCATTGCTAATAACTCAGGCTCAAAAAAAGAACATGATGCTCCCATGATATTGCTTAAGTTTTGTGCTTTTGCTGACATTGCCTGATACGTTCCATCTGATGTATCCTGATGAAAACTCTGGTTGGCATATACATACACACGCTCAAACAACATGTGCATCTTATCTCTAAGCTTTAAAAATCCAAGAAGAGTATCTGCGCCTTCAGCAAGTTTTCCGGCATATTCCTTGCAGGCTTCTGTCAGCCTTTCTACTTCTTTGTACTCTTCTTCCCACAAAGCTTCTTCATCGTATAAATCTTCTAATCGCCAGGTGTCTTCCACCTTTACTTCACTACGTTTCAGAAGTGTCTTCATAATTTCATTTCCTTTCCATTTTTTTCACTGTTAGGTAATTGCGAAACGCCAACAAGGTAGTGAATTGTCAGAATTGTTTGTGACAGATAGCTGTTTGCTACATAGTCTATATGTGACCCTCTGAAAACGTCGGCACTTAGGCTGTGTATTTTACAGCCTTAGTGTCCGCTA
>JBGVMW010000316.1:0-38699 GCA_045125095.1 Lachnospiraceae bacterium | reverse complement strand
GACGGTCGGTAAAGCAATATTACCACTACCCAATAATGAAGTCCCACCCACAGTTTTAATATTTGTTCCACTAACTAAAGTGTCTTGCTTATCGTCAATAATTTCATTTATTTTGCCGACAATCTCATTTGGTGTCGGCGGTAATGGTAGTTTGTTAACCATATCTTACCCCTGAACTACAATTTTATATGTGTTTGCCGCAATGCTTGCCGCTGTTGATAAAATCTTCACGCTTACCGCATTTGCACTTGTAATACTTCTATCAAACATAACTTCTTCACCAGAACTGACTTCATATAAGTGAATAGCAACATTTGAGTTATTAAGGTTATGCGTTACCGCCCAAGTTGCCACTCCACCTGTTACGGTCAATGCACTATTCTGTGCATTATAAGATTGAACAGATGTCGCACCTTTAGACGCACCGCTCCGGATAGTTGCTAAATCTGAAATAGCGTCTTGCTTGTTATTCCAAGTCGTTTTATTTGCCGCAGTAACAAATTTATTTGTGCTTGTGCTATCATCAACCAAATCAGCATCTAACTTATTTGAAGATGTAATTTCGCTTTGTAAACCTGCAACCAAATCGCCAACTGGAACATCAATCGTTGTACCGTTTTGCAATGTTAAAATAATCTTTTTGTTAGTATTATCATAACTACCGCTTACAACAACGCTTTCAATCGGAAAGTCAACGACCTGTGCCGTGCCTAACGTGTTGCCGTCTTGGTCTTTTAACGTCAGCGTTAATTTGTAATCTGTGGTATTTAATGATGCCGTAATTGTCGCACCATATTTTGTTGAACTCGGCAAGGCGTTTACATCTGCCGCAGTTGTCGGAACGGTAATATTTACCGCTTTGCTTGTCGGCGTTAATGCTGTGTTATTTACTTTAACCGTTTCAATAACGTTTTCTTGGTATCCGCTCGGATTGGTCGCATTATACGGCGTATATCCCAAAGCTGTTGTTACATCACTTCCTGTAATGCCTGTAATATAACCGCTATCGTTTGTTAAATCGGAAACCTTTGTCGGTAAATCTGATTGTTGAGCAATAACGCTTGTATCAACCGAAATTTCACTACCTGTAATATCAATACCCAATCCCTCAGTATAAATTCTGCCCTGACTTAATGCATCAGCCCACGCAGAACCGTCATAAACATATAGCGTATTATCGGTGGTATTAAAATAAAACCGCCCTGCTTTTAATCCTGTTGTCGGTGCAGATGATAAGTTTTGAATATTAAAATTTCTTAATTCTGCAATTCCCTGACCGTCTAAATGTCCATATTTCATTTTTTATTACTCCTTAGTTTAAAAATGCTTTTCCGGCAAAAGAGCCGACAAATTTAATTGTTATTGTGTTATCATCATTATATGTTACTTCGTCAGGCATTTGCATATTGCCTGCACTATCAACCACTGTAACACTTGGTCTTTTTTCTAAATTATGTGTAATCTGCCATGTGTCGCTTGGTATCTCTTGCTCAAAAACAAAGTGCTTATCTTCAACAATTACGCCGAGCGATAAATCGGCATCAATTAAGGTTTGTTCGCCGAGTGTTAATTCAACCGGAATTTCCTGTTGCGGTTCAAGTGTAAATTCTATGCTATAATCTTCCATATTAAACTCTCCGCGCTTGTGCTGTAAAACTTATTGTGCCTGTGCAGGTCTTTTTTCTACCCTCAATATCCCAAACCGCTAAATAAGCCGAATTTTGCGCTTGCAATTTTGAACTTTCTTCTTCGGTTAAATTTACCGTTATTGGAAAAATTGGATTTTCAAAAACTTTATGAATACAACCAACTTTAAGTTCTGCTCGCGTTATTGTTGGAACTGGTTTATCACCATCCGGCACAATGTTTATTGTTAAAAAATTACCACCAAATGCCGCGGTATTATCGCCCTGATATAATGTCATACTAACCCCCAACCTATAATTAAACCACTAAACCATTCCGCCCAATTCGTCGGATTTTTTGCAAACTTGCAATTTGGTAATTCAATCCAAAAACAAGCATTATAAATAAACGGAACGCAAAAACCACATACAGCAAATTGCCAACCAACAAAAAAGGCAACCGGTAAAGACCATAAAAAATATCGGATCATTAAACCAATAAAACAATATTGTTTTGAACGTTCCTTAAATCCAAACCATTTATTGACCGGTGCAACAATCCAATTCATTGCCGGTTTGCGTCCTTTAGCTAACTGTTCGTCAATGTACTCGTTATCTTCGGTTCCACACTTAAAATAATAAAAATGTCCTTTACACCAAAAAATATAAACTAATACAGCTATAATCGCGGCAATATACCAAATAAAACCTTTATATAACCATTCCCATAAAAACACCGTTAGAATGCATAAAATCATTTGCACGCCACGATAGTCTAAGAATTTGAGCTTACCGCTGTAACCGCCAAAAAACCGCCGCCAAAAAGCAAAAAAAACACCCATTACATCACCTCTTTATAATATTCATTCAAATTATAATACCACCGCCCTGTTTTTAATGCAATAGCAATTCTTTTAGCGCGTGTCGGTGTGTCTTTTTTTGCATACTTTGAGTTCAAGCATTCATAATACGCGCCCTGCCAATCTTTATTTTGCAAGTGTTTAAGCATCTTTTTGAAACCGCATAAACCCTCAAAACCAAGTTGGAAACACATATCCAAAAGCGCATATTTGCGGTTATCATCTAAATTATGATACCAAAGGCCAAGCGTGTTTAATTGTGATTTACATTCGTTAATATCGTTTTTACATAACTGATAAGCGGCTGTTGTTGTTATTCCGTGTTTCCAATCGCCACAAAAATTTAATTCTTGTTGAGAAAAAGGATGCGTGTCAATACAACGACCGATGCCAATTGATAATTTTCCAAGGTGGTCGCGATAAGGCATAAGACGCAAACCCTCGTGAAACTTTATTCTATCGATTATTTCTTTTTGTTCCATTTTTGCCACCCTTTTTACCGATTATTTTTTGTGTAATAATTTCAGGTGACTTTTCTATAACTCTGCTTGCAGCTTGATAAATTTTTTGACTTAATATTCCGCAAAAATAGCCGATGCAAGTTGATAATCCGGCATCATATCCAAGTTTCTCAAGAATTATGGCAGGCGCAATGCAGAATGTAACGCCTAAAATAAAGACGCATATACTTCTTTTTACTGATATAAACCTTTCATTTAACACGTTCCAAATCCCTGCCAATATACCGGCTAACCATAATTCTATCGAACTCAACATTTAATGCACACCCTCTTTATTACCTATTTTAAGAATAGGCTTAAAAGTTTAGGCTTGTCAATAGTGTTTTGCAACGAAAACCTTTTTTGTTGCATTTTTTGGCGCATCAATATCAGATATTATATCGTATGCAATTCTGATATAATCTTCTGTATCAAACTGTTCCGATGCGTAATCAGAATAAACCATATTTAATACATAATACCATTCAGCCGGATTAAAATCATAACCGCGTTTTTCTAAGACTTCTTTTGTCTTATCATAACTCCAATGTTCGCCGGTTGTGCCGTCTTTATTTTTCATTTTATGCACAGCCATTTCAGCTTGCGCCCTATCCCACGGAATACATTTTTGCGACAGTTTAACCTTAGTCATATATTTTTTTGCAAGTTCCGGATCTATGTCTTCAACTGCATCAAAAAAACAATCGATAACTTTAGTTAACCGGCGCATATCTTCAACATCGCTGACGCTCGAATATTCTTCGATTATTTCCTTAAAGTGTGTCATCTAATTAACTCCCTGTTGTTTCGGTTGCCGTTGTTGCAACTCCTGTTAAGGCCGTATTGCTCAAAACATTGGTCAAAGTAACGTGTGGTGTTGCGCTTTCAATATAGCGGCCACGATAACACGTTCTTGTGCATAATCTGTCCGTAGTTATTGGATAACCCCATTTATCCCAAATAGGAACTGCCGCACCGTTAACTGTTACGGTATAATTAACCGGCGCACCTGTAATAACGCTATCAGGATTGATTGTTAATACTAAGCAAAACGGATCGAAGTTTCCGACATTGTTCGGATTTGTGACAGTCAATAAACCGGCTGTCGATAATGCCGTTGTTGTATGTTTATAAGGACAATTACAATTACATCTCATTTTATCTACTCCATTAAAAAATCAAAGGCGGAGCGGTTAAACTCCGCCGAGGTTATTAAGCGTTAAAGCCACATCCACAACCACCGCAGTTGCAGAACGGTGACGGACCGGCGTTATAAGTCCAACCGTTTGGATAACGAACTACGTTGTTTGTAGCTTGTGCCAATTCAAGCTGTTGAATTTTGCCCTGCAAAGCCTCAATTTTGTTTTGAGCCATAGCTGCAAGAACTTCTTGTTTGCTTGCGGCAATATCATTTCTGATAGCGTTTGTATTTACTAACGCATCATAACGATTTTGTGCCGAAGTTTCTTGAATTAACATCTTGGTGTCGCAGCAACATTGATTTGCGTTTGCAATACCTGCCTGCACTTGCGATGACACGCCATAAATATCACGAGCCAACTCGCTGTATTTATCTTGCAAAACGTTCAAAGTATCGTGAAACGTTTGATTTGTTGCAGCAACACTTTGAGCGGTGCCGCTATTAACAGCCGCCAAAATTTCGCGCTGATTTGCCATAGAGTTTTGATTATCAAAACCTCTTTGAACTTCGTTTGAAGTCGCTAAGTTTTCGTAACCGATAGCATTTGCAAAGCCGTTATTACCCCAACCAAAGCCGCCGTTACCACCCATTAACACAATTAAAAACAGAATAGTCAGCCAAGAGCCGCCCATTCCACCAAAGCCACCATTACCACCCATTGCGGCAGCAATGTCGGCCAAACTATAACCATTACCTTCAGCCATAGTAATTTACTCCTTAAATAAAAATTAAACCAAGTCACCCGCTTGCGGCGAGGAATTATTAAAGTCACTCTTGCGAGGAATATTTATTCCGAGTTGCTGTAAATCTTGCTCGGAAAAAATCTTTTTATTGACGTCAAAACCGCGTGATTTTGCCATATTAAAAATTGTTTGAAACTGCTGTTGCGGAGTTTTACCATTCATCATTTGGTTAAACATATCAATTTGTTGCTTAAAACGTCCGCCTAGCACATTATTCATTATTTGATTTAGAAATCCGTTCATTGTCTTTTCCTTTCAATGTTAATGTTTGACGTTGTGCCGGTAATTCAGCAATTTTCTTTTCAATACTATCAAGACGTTCAACAATCGCTTGCAGTTCTGATTTTTCCTTTTTACCGGATGACAATGTGTAAGTTTCTAGCTCAATATTGCCGTCATTATTCATTTTTCGTATGTAAATTTCTTTTTGGTCGGAATTGATGCCAAGATATAAAGTATTTGGCATAATGTTTGGTGTCGCTAAATCTGCGGCCTGTTTTACGAAATACGAATAAAGTTGAGGTTGAACCTGTTGTGCAACGTTTTGAATTGTTTGTGGTTGTTGCATCGGCATATTGTAATTGTTTTGCGGATAATAACCGCGTTGTTGCGGCGGAATATAGCCGTTATAACCCATATTTTCAAACATATTAAAAACTCCAAAAAAAATAGTAGCCTTTACGACTACTACTCTAATGGAGAATGAAAAATTTTTACGCTTTTATTAAGTATTATTTAAGCATACTGCTATCATTTAATAAACCGGCAACAAAAGCATTAAAATTGTCGGTTTGTCTTTGAATTTTATTGTCAAGTATAATATAACCTGCAACAGATAGAAAAAGAACTGAAATAAAAGATATTAACCAAACATAGACAAGTACTTTTGCGTCAAAATGCGCGATATTTACATTTTTGGCATTCTTAATTGAATTGTCGGTGTTGTTATTTGTATTATTGGAGTTTTTAAACTTGCTATTCTGATTTTTCATTGAAGTAATCCCTTAATTTAGTTATAACATTCATAAAGATTTTTGTTACGCATCGCGGACATTTTCCGACATCATCACTTACACGGTCATTGTAATAATATAAACGGCGTAAAAATATATCCATTTCATCATCGGTCAAATCAACTTCAGGCGATTTTAGTAATTCAATTATTTTGCATTTGCGCATTTTCTTGAATTTGTTTGTAATATCGCTTGTTTTGCCGCGTGCCATAACAACTCCTTTCGGATAAAATTAAATAACAGTTTTAATTTATTGTCAACAAAAAAACCGCCATAAAGACGGTTTAAAAAGAATCAATATGAAAAAACATTTTTTATTGCGTTTACATATTATAAAATAAATTAATCCAAAACAATGTCAATAGTTTTTTTCCATTCATCAAAAGTTTTCGGATTATTAAGCCACCATTCAGCAGTATCTGTATAATCTCTTAAATACTGTCTGTATTGTGAATAAACCGCTTTTTCTTCATCAGTAAACGGTGCATCAGGAAGTTGCGTAAAGTCATATTCTTGCAGATATTTGTTTCTTATGTTGCGCACAATATCTTTTAATTCTTCTTCTGAAGGCTCAGGATTTTTCACAACCACATAATAGATATCTTGTTCTTCAATATGATACTCACCACCATTGTTGCACCATTCTGCAACATTGCCATATTCTTCCAAATGATTATTAATATCTGTTTTTAAGATTTTCCAGTTCGAATAATCTGTCATTTTCTAATACTCCCTATTTTTAATACCAATGTCCAAAAGCAGTCCAAAAGCAACCACCGCCTGAATAGTTATGAAAGTAAAATCCGACACTATTTACAGACGTTATTGCATCATTATCATTAGTACCGTTTGCTGATTTTATAGTTGCTGTTACAACTACATTGTTATCAACAAAAGGTTGATGAAAATTTATTGTTCCTCCACTTTCGCTATTTCCCCATTGAATCATCAATCCATTACTGAATTTAACACAAAGGTTACTTATATATTGTGTTGTCACAATAGCATATTGTTGAGTTGTTTTATTAGCAGGAGCTACTAAAATTGGTGTATTCGCGTCTGTACCAGTGGCTAGTATTGGTATATCATTTTTATAAATACAAAAATTTTCATCATCTTGTTGAATAACCTTAGTTAAACTATTACCTGCTGAAAAATTAACTTCAGACGTAAAAGTTTTTACACCTGTAATCGTTTCATCACCTGTTTTATGAACAACAGCATTATCCAAATCAGCAATACCGTTTTCAATATGGTTCATATTTTGTGCATTAACCGGCGTTCCGATTTCTGTGACTGTGCCAAAAGCATCGAGCAGTGTTGTTGTATCGTCACCATTATCACGCAAAATATAAGTGCGCGGATTTTCAACGTCTTGGTCTTTCCAAACTGTTTTTGTATATGTCATTTAATTACTCCTCTATTATTTGCTTGTCGCTTGTAATATCAAGTCTATACATATATGTAGCAGACTGAACGTTATATGTCAAGTTAGGCAAATCCTTTGCAAGTAAATTGTTTGAACTGTCATAAACAGCTATGCCATTCAAAATATCATTTGGATCTGCAAATAATACATCAACATAAATGTCAACAAATCTGCTGTTTTTTTCTTTACTCTTAATTGTAGCCGCTACCGGTTCATTATTAACAATAAGTTTTACCGAACTTATTTTATTATAAACAAAGTCAACAATATCATCTTGTAATTTTTTCGTAATCATAATGGATTAACCCCCGTGTTAAATGTTCCGCATCGTCTAACCAAATCAGATATAATAATTGTTTGGTCGTTTATAATTATTTTATCAACCCCCAAAAGCAAAGCTAATAACGCGTATAAATGCGCCGGTTTTGCTTTTTCAAGTGCGCGTTTTAATTGAACAATATTTTTTTCCGCATCTTCAAGAATAATTGTAAAAGCATAATTTGCCCAATTTTCTATTATTTCATAATCATTGCCGTAATTATCGTTTATTAACTGGTGCAATCTTTCTTCTGTAAAAACAATTTTATTATTTTTCTTTTCTAAAACTGCCGCAATTCTTTCTTCGAGTGTTTTGCTATCGTCAGGTGTTATGCCGTAATCGCGCTCAAACTGCTCTATAATCGTTGTTGTTGAAATATGCAAATCACTGCGCAACTGATACAAATAAGCGTTTGTGCGGTCAATTTCCGGCTGTATAGCGTCAATTAAATCTTTAATCTGTCTGACACTGTAAACCATTTGCGGAATATCTGTTTTTAATTTGCTTTTTATTTCCATATTATGCGCCCTCAGTTATTGTTGTTGTGCCAACACGCGCCATTTGTGTTGCTGTTAATGTTATTGACTGAACGCCGCCGTTTAACGTATAGCTTTGAACATCTAAAACACCGGTGCATTGCAATAACAAGTCAGCAATTCGCAAATAAGAAACTGTCACAAGTCCATATGTGGATAAATATTGAGCTAACGCTGCGTTAAATTTTTCGGTAACATTTGAAATACTACCAATATCACTTAATGAAACAACCGCGTTAACGTTAATATCAACATAATCTATTGCATCAACCGTAACAGTTGCGCCAATTGGCCTTTGCGTTTCAATATATGCCGCAACTTTGTCAAGCAATAATTGAGTCGGATTTGATTTATCCGGCGTTGAAATTAAAACCTTAACTGTGCCGTTTCCGTTCCATAAAGGCACAACCAAAGCACTCGCAACACCGTCAACGCTTTCTGCCCATTGTTTATAATGTGCTACGTTTCCTGAACTTGCTTCGTTTTGAATTTTATATAAAATTCTTTGGCGATAGCTTTCGTCATCTTCTCTATCTGAACCGCCAACACCTTTACTAACTGCAACAGCAGAATTTAAGCCGTAATAATTACCCTCAAAATCAAAAACGGTATCAGCCGCAACATTACCTATTAAACCGGCGGTTTCGCATTGGAAATAAACATCAACATAACCGGCGGCCGGAATTGATTTTGTTTCCAAAGATGTAAATACTAAATCGCCTTTGCTTATTTTAACCGATGTTGTGACAACTTGATCTTCTAAACCAGATACTCTGACTAAAACTTGCGATTTTGTTGCTTCCTTTCGTGGTAATCCTGCATCGGCACCGCATAAATCCAAATCATTACCGGTTGCCGTTGTAACAAACGCACGGTCAAGTAGTGTATCAATTTGAGTGTCTTTTTGCACCGCCATTTCATACCCAACGGCGTTTATAATATCCTGTCCAAAAGTGCCTTCGGTTTTATTTTCACCAAGTTGCAACTCAGCATTCATTGCAGCAACATAATCATCTTTACTACTCATTATTCAACCCCCTGCGTTTGTGTATAATCTAATTTACCATAAACGGTTTGCGCGGTAAATTCAATAGTCATTTTACTACCTACTTGCAAAAACTTAAAATCTGATAAACTTAAAATATACGGATTAACAAGTAATGCCTCTGTTATAATTCTTTGCAATTCAGCACGTTTAGTATCAGTATTTACAAACCGTGATATTAAATTCATAAACTCATTACCGTAATTATCAGAATAAGCATTATATTTAAAAAGCTGTGTTTGTGGATGCAGTGCCTTATAAATCCAAACTTTTAATGCTTCGTTTCCGGTTATCAGATAAGGCCGACCGTCTTTTAATAAAAGTGTATTATTATCCCAATCAACGGCATATTCTTTGAATAACGGTAATTCGGCCGCACTTTTCATCTGTTCTAGTGTTTCGGCCGTGTCAATCGTTAATGTGTCCGGTATATATGGAAAATCTGTCATTGTGCGTTACCCTCTATTAAATTGATTTTTGATACAACTAATATTTTGTTTTCACCGACTTTCTGAACGGCTACTAGATCACCAACGTGCAAAATAAATCTATTGTGCCACGCTTTGAAATAATTATAAAAATCTTTAATAAAATTCGGTATTGTGCCGTTTATTATTGCTGTATATTCGCCAGATGTTCTAGGATCTAACGTTATTAATGGCTGTGGTGTCATCTCAATTATATTTTGTGCGGAAGCCATAGCAGTATCAACATCAAGGTCTATATTTTCATCAAGTAATAAGTTGCTACAATAAAGCGTATCATTAGCAGTTGAAAAATCAACCTTTAAATAAGTAACCGTCAACGGATTTAGTGACTTTACCACGCCGACATTAACATAACCCTGCCGTGCCATTTGGTCGCGGATCTGCGCACCTATTGCTTGAAATAAAACATCTCCCCAGTCTTTACCCTTAGACATTATACAAAACTCCTAATCTTGTGTAATAATCATTTTCCGACCAAACGTGTTCATCGTTCAAAATAAAAAATTTTCCGTTGAATCCTGTGTGTGGTTCGTTAATTATTACGCTTTTACCGGCAATACATTTATTGTCACCGTCTATTGTTACGTTGGCGGTATAATCAATGCCGTGTAATTCCGGCATAGCTAATTTAAAATCTTCGGTATATTGCTCGGTAACAATCTGTTGCATCATTCCAAATTTTGATAAATCTTCATTACTTTGTTTTGTTGAAACCACTGCACCAAAATCATCTAAAACAGCAATTTTATTTATCATATTGTGTATATCTTCTGAATAATCGGCCTCGCGAATATTTGTTTGACTTGTTAATAACGAAACAGCATTAGAATTGTTTAAAGTATCCAAATAAACTTTATTGCCACGCGTACTAATGCAAAAATATTCATTATTTATATCTCGTCTAAGTACCTTTGCCATAACATCATAATAAGTTAAATCACCGGTGGCAATTAACTGTTGACTTTGACCGGAATAATTTATTTCAGAATTAAGGTTAAATATATCGCATACTTTTTTGCATATTTCGGCTGATGTGCCGATAAAACGGCCGAATGCTTTACTTCTTAACATATTATAAAGAACATCAACGCAATCAACGTTATAAAGTTTTTGCGATGTGTTATAATAAGCATTTATACACATTCCGGTAAAAACAAGCACACCGTCATCGTCATACATAACAACTTTATCGCCAACGCGGCAACTTTTTTCCATAGGTAAATAAGCAAAAGACAAACTTCGTGCGGCCTGTTTATAATCACCCGCCCACCGAATAAAGATTTTTGTTTTTATCTCATTGTCATTTGCTAAAATCCTCATAAGCGCAAAACCTTTCCAACAATATCGCTGTCAATGCTTAAACCGTTTTTCTCGGCAATAGTTGTCCAGTTTGCGCTATCGCCGGTATAACGTGTTGCAATAGAATAAAGGTCATCACTTGCCTTTGCTGTAATAGTGCTTGCAAGCGTTCTAATTGCATTGCGTGAAACTAAGCCACTTGCTAAAATTGATAATATAGAACCGCCGGAAGTGTCTTTAATTGGGTCGCGATATTCAACAAAATCTATCTGATAATGAATTACTTTTGTGCTTTCCGAAATAACCGGCTCAAACCGTGATATTTTCATCAATTCATTAAAGTGGTCAGATATTACAACGCGGATTAAATCCTTATCTTCCTGCCAAGATTGTAATTTGCTAATAGTGCTTTGCTTTGTAATTAAATTGTTAATAACACCGGTCAAAAGATTTGTATATGTTGTCGTTAAAATGCTACCGGCATTATCATCAAGAAAAATGCTGTTTATTGAGATTGTTTTTAACCGTCTATTGCCGAAAATAGCTATTTCGCCGTAATCAATAACATTATAGCGTTCAACATTCAGTTCTTGCGGCATCGTTATTGAACTAGGATTTATCGGAAGTGTTAAAATCTCACCTCGCGTTTGGTTGTAAAAATAAACCGTCAATCTGTTAGCCATTAGAACGCCACTCCCATATTATTAAATTTCATTTCCAAACTATCAGCAATTGCGCGACCAATACGACCGATGTCGGCTTCCTCTCGGACCGTGCCGTTAATGTTAAACGTGTTAGTCATATTTGTTGTATTTCCGTTAGCCTGTGAAGCACCTGAAGAAATAGCATTTGTTATTGCACTTAACGATGAACTACTTTTTCCTATTCGATTTAAATATTCGTTTGCCGTTTCGCCACTATTCATTGGAATAATTTTAGGTGTTTTGATATCATCGCTAAACCAATCTAAAAATTTACCGGTCACAACTTCTGAAACTTTTTTAGCAACATTATAAAGACCACCTAAAGCATCAACTATTTTTTCAATTACAAACCAAATCCCCTCAAATATAACTTTTACAGCGTTTAAAACTTCTTTTAAATTTTCTACTTTTTCAATAGGTAAATTATTTAATTTGTCAGCCCATTCTGACATTTTTGTTGCTATTTTTTCAAGATAAGGTAAAGCGATTTTACCTAAACTTTCTTTTAATCTATCGCCAACAATTCCTAGTTTATTATGAACAATATCAAATTTGCCGTTTATCGTGTTTGCCATTTTTTCCATTGATTGATTATATTTATCGGTGATGTTATAAACACGTGTCAATAGTTTTTCGTAATCGGTAAACGTAATACGACCGGCAGATAATAACTTATGAAACAGTTTTGGTGTAACACCTAACTGTTTTTGCATTTCTTTTTGACCGTCAATGCCAATTGCAGATAACGCTTTTAATGATTGTGCTGTCACTCTGCCTGTTGATGAAACTTTTGTTAATTCATTTGTTAGTTTTTGCAAATTGTCAGCACTTCCCATTGAAAAACCCTCAAGCATTCTAAGTGTTGGTATAAGTTTTTCAGTGCTTATGCCGTTATCAAGCATCTGAACAGATAAATCACGCAAAGTATTTCTTGAAAATAAACCAACTTCTTTATCTAAATCGTCAAAAACCTTTTTAGACTTTTCAGAAGAACCGGTCAATAAATCCATTGTTGCATTTAATTCTTCCGCATCTCTTGCGGCCTGTGAACAAGCTAAAGCTAATGCACTAATAGACGTAACACTTATACCTGCGGCAGATAAACCAACTTTCGCTAATTTACCGGCTAAAGATGCAGCAGATTTTCCGGCAGTGCCTAGACCGCCGGAAATTTTACTAAATACGTTTTTAAGTTTTTCACCCTTAGAAGACAAACCGGACATTTTACCGGCAATTTTATCGAGTTTGTCGGATGCGCTGTCTTTTAATAGTAATTCATCTTCAAACTTTGCCATTTCCTTTATTCCTCAATTCCGCCCAAAATAACGCACTTGCTAAATAAAAATCACGTTCTCGGTTTGTTAAATTTAATATCTTTTCAGGCTCAATTCCCTTTTCAAGATAATAGGACACAAGATAAAGCCTCGTGTCCTTATCTATCAGTTTTTTAGGTCATTTACCCCGTCTTGCTCGCCATCGTTATGATCCGAAATACTACGGACAATATCAACAAAATCTTCAACAGTAAACAGATAATCAATAACGTCATAATATGAGTTAATTAAACCTTTTTCTTTGGCGGCTACTGCAATTTCTTTCAAATTCAATACATCATAAATAATTTTGCGCATTGTTTTGTTTTGCGTAACATCGCCAACCGTTTTAATACCTGCAACCGGCACACTGTTTTGCCAATCTCTTTTTTCAGATAGTGTCAGTGTGCGAATTTTCATCGGTTCATCAAAGCTGGCAAGTTTGATTTCATATTCTGACGTTTTATAATTAACGTTTTCCTCAATCTTTTTCAGATATTTATCCAAGTTTTCCATATATTAGTCCTCCGGAAATACTTCGGCGTTTTTCTGCACCTTTGACGGCGGAAAAGCAAAGTTTAATTCACGCGTAACAACCGCGCCTTTTGATAAATTCAAAAACGGAATACTATCAAAAGAAACGTGATTGATTGTGTATGCTTCCTGTTGCGAATTATACGCAGACGGGTCGGATAAGTTTGTTTCAATCACAAAATGCGGTTCCTCGCCTTTTGCTAAATATCTTTCAAGCAAATGCGCGGCGGTGTTATAAACTTCTTGCAGTGTTAGCGTGCCGCTACCCTGTTGCGATACCTTTACACGTTGGACATCTGCGCCCTCGTAATAATCTTCAAAGTTATTTGTTACGTTGGCTGTGATTGATTGAAGTTTTGCAACTTCTTCGCCGTCAAGCCAAACGCGGCCCCAAGTGCCAACTAACGGTTGTCTTTCCATTATTACATCTCCTCAAATAAGTTAACGTCAAGTTCCAAATCTTCCATAACATCAGTCGGAGCTGCTGTGCCGTCAAGACCGACATAACTTCCGGTGTTGTATTGAATAATTTGTTGTTCTGATAAGTCGCTTGTATCAATGCCCTGTGCTTCCAAATATGCTTTATTTTTAGCATAAGAAACCCAAACTTCATTGCGCATATTTTCATCAAGCAAATTCGGTTGTAATGATTTCAAATACGAATTAACCGCACCGCAAAATCTTAATTTGTTTTGATACGAGTTTACATATTTACCAACATAGCTGTTGCGGAATGTCGTAACAATATCTTCAGCGATTAAATCCATTGTTGAAACAATACGGATTTTCTTAAAGTCTGCCGAAATACCGTCAGTTAATGTTACCAAACTATTAACCGCGCGACCAAGTTTATATTCGCCAAATTCGTAAAGAATGCAAATATGGCCGGTGTCAGCCTCATCGTCAGGATCAGCCGCAACATCGCAAGAAACGATTTCAGGCAAATTTGTATATGTTGCCGCCACGGTATCCGGCAAGCCTGCCAAAATACCGGCAATACGACAAGTATATTGTGCGCCTGTGTATGTTTCAGCCGTTCCGGTAAAGTTCAAACTTAAACTGTCGCAACCGGACAATTCAATAATTCTTTGGTCATCTGAACCGACAGTCGGATCATAAAACACAGCTTTACCAAAACCGTTAAGAGCTTCGCGCTGTGTATCAAGCATTGATTTAATTGCGGTAATGTCGGCGGCAACTGCTGACGGCATCGCAAGATAATTAAACTTCGTGCGTTTTAATACAGCAACAGTGTCGGCAATATCTGACTTCTTCTTAATGACAATAACTTTTGCCGGTTTACCTAAGAATGCCATTTGCACTAATTTGTAGTTTGTAGCTGACAAATCAGTGCTTTTAACATCGCCAAAACTTGAATAAGTCAGAGATTCACCGGTCATTGTTTCATCATCTAAAACAAGACAAGCGATTCCCTGCTGTGAACGAGAAATAGCTGTTACGGCCTTTCGCGTAAATTCAATAACAAAACTAGGTTGTCCCATTTTTTACTCCTTTTTAATGTTAACATCAAGGTTTTCCATTTTATCAAGATTATCATAAGCAACTTTTACAGCCGTGTCAACTTGGTAATTAACATCAAATACAATTTGCAAATAACCGTCAACAATTCTAACCTCAAAATCATCATTTGGCGTTATAATGAAGTTATTAACACCGCGCATATATTTGATGCCGGATTTTAACGGTGCTATTATGCTGTCGGCAAAATTGTAAAGTTCTTCGTCTTGCGTTTCATTTGCATAGGCAAACTCAATACAGACGGTTGCTGTTATGTCGTTCCACATATTCGCAGATGCTGTGCTTTCGCGAAATGTAGGAAAATAAATATCAATAAACGGATATTGAACGTTTTTAATGCGACCAAAGAAAAAAACAACGTTTTGGCTGTTATATTTTAATCCGGCCAATGTGCGTTGTATTGCTTCGGCTAATTCAAGTTGATTTCTCATACAAATATCTTCCTCATAAGTTTTTTAACTGTTCCTGCAATATATTGCCGTGTTCTTTTTATAGCAGTGCGCCCGACAAATCTACCCTGCGTTTTGCGTCCGGTATCTCTACCGGTGCGCGTGACGATGCGGTGGCCATATTCCAAATGGCTCGCATACTCAGCGTTATTTATACATTTTATAACGGTTTCTTTTCCTCTTTTCATAACATCAGAAGTCCACAAACCACGGTAATTACCGGTTTTTACAAGTCTTTGTAATGTTGTTTCATTTTTAGCTTCATTAACAAATTTACTAGCAGCAACATCGCCCAATTCTTCCCAAGCCTTATTTAACCGCTCTTTTCGTTTTCTTAATGCTTGTTTGTAATTATCCCACATTATGCCGCCTCAGGTGCTATTGGTGTAAACGACAAATCAACTTGGCAAGTGTCACGGTAATTATGCGCTTGTCCGGCATATAGTTCTAAAACTTCACCATTTGGTCGCGTTATTGTTACTTTATCGTTTAAGTAAAACACATAACGCGGCGAACAAAATAAAACATAATCATAATCAATGGCTGTTGCCTGCCTTTGGTCGCGTATAGGTACAAGCCGAGATTTTACAGCTAAATGACAACGAATGTCATTGTAAATCGTAGTTAATACGTCTTTACTAAAATAACCGCTATTAACAACCGTTTGCCGTTCAACTTTAGCAATGTCGTTCCAAAATATTGTCACACTCATTTTTTGAACTCCCATTTATGGTTGATAATGAAACCCACCGTTGCAACATATTTTTTTCGCCAAAAGCGTCCGCATCAAGATTATATGTCACTTGCATATCTAATTCACGATATTGTTGAACTCCGCCCTGTTTATCCAGTCCGTCATTGTAAACACGTGAGGCAATGCGCGCAACTACACGTTCCATATCGTGCGGAATGTCAGAACGGTTGCAAAATGCCAAGCATTCATCAATAACGGTATCAATTACAAAATCATCTTTGCCGGAAAATTCAGCATCAGGATTATTACCAAGCAATATATTTACATACTGTTTGATTTTACTTCTTTGTTCTGCTGTAACCATATTTTTTACTCCTCTGCTTTTATAATACTGCTTAAAAATAAAATTTCAATATGAAAAACGCCTATTAATAAAAATCAATAGGCGCGTTGTCAAAAAGTAAAAAATAACTTTAGAGGTTTTCTAAATCGCCCTCAAGTTTTTTACCCTCGTCATCTTTGGTTTTGTCAGCCTTAGCCTTTTTACCGTCTTCTTTAGCCGGTTCTTTTTTATTGCTAACAACTTCGTAACCGTCATTAAGATAAAATTGTTTATCTTTTTCACTACAAACAACGATTTTATTTTCCTTAATTAAGATCATCGAAAACCCCCTTTGCTAATTATTCAGACGGAATAGCCGCATCTAATGAAACATAAATGCTGTCGACTGTGTTATTTTTGCCGTTCGGGAAAACGAAAGTATCCCACAAAGAACGGTTTTGATACAAATCGCCGTCACCCTCGGTATGATTACCGGCAGAGAAGTAGTAAATCGAACTAATCTTCGGCACGGTGTGAACCATATCCGTAGCGGCCAACAAAATGTTAATTGGACGCGAAGTTCCGGCTACCGGAGCAAATCCCTCGGTAAAGCTGAAACTATCATAGAAACGTTCGCTGTCGATAACTTCAATCAACGGCACGCCGTTAATGCGAGCAACACGCGTTTCAACAGATGCCGGACCGGCAAGACGTGTAACTTCAACAGTCTTTGACAATTCAGTCGAAGTAGCAATCAAATCCATAATTTCCGGACGAACATAACCAACCAACGTTCCACGTTGACGATAAAGTTTCAAATTGGCTTTACCTAACATTTGAACGAGCTTCGTATAAATGTTTGCAACGGTATATGTTGATAAGTTTGTATTTTCAGACAAACCTGTCGTAGCCTTAGCCTTTGCAGCAATCTTTGAAAATGTATAAGCGTCAATTTCCGGCACCATTTGACCGTTAACAAAACGATTAGTAACATTTACCATTGCAGCAGTGCGTGCGGTTTCATCAACATCAGCTTTATCAACCAAAAATTCGATGTCGCGGTCGTGTTCTACCGTGAATTCATTATCCTGTTGCGTAATTGTTCCGCGGTTCCAACCACCAGCACGGCTGTGGTTTTTATAACCTGAAACAGACATTTGAGTAAAGTGGAAAGTTTTTGCACCAGTCCACGCCACATTTGAAGTATAAAACGGAGTAGTTAAAGCACCCTGTTCAATAGCTTCCAAAATTTCCGAACTGTATTTTTCGGCATAGTTAAAAGTACTTGGCATATTAAACCCCTCTATTTGTTAAAATTAAGTTTGTTTGATTTTGTCTGCAAAAACGGATTGACCTGTTCGCCACCGTTTCCGTCAGATGCTTTATTTTTCGGAGTATGCGAGGAAATACGCTTATTAACTTCTTCAAGCACGGCATCTTCAAAAGTCTTTTTGAAATCTGCCATTGCCTGCTTGGCTGTATCCATATCCTCGTAATGGTTGAAAATATCCGGCGAAATTTTGCCGTTAATACCACTAGCGGTAAATAACTTTTTAATTTCGTCAGAATGTTCGCGTTGCTTTTTTTCTTTTCTAAGATTTTCAAGTTCCTGCTTTGTTTCTTCCATTTCTTGAGCTTTGCGCTCATCTTCGGACATTTTTTGCTTTGCAAGTTCATCTTGAAGTTGTTTTTGAAAACCGGCTTTTAAGTTTTTAACTTCATCATCGGCTTTTTTCTTTTGAGCCGCTAAACGTTCGGCAATAATCTCATCAATTTTTGCCTGCTGTTCGGTGGTGAACTTAATTTCTTGTGTTTGACCGTTTTCGTTTTCGTTTTCTTCTGACATATTTAATCTCCTTTCTTCCGTTTTCGCTCGTCAGCTGCCTAAAGGTTAACGAGTTTTTTATAATTCGTCAAGTGGTTTATTCGTTAAGGCCGTATTTTTTCTCAAACTCTGCAATCGTGTCTTTATCGACAACCGGTGCGGTCGTAGACCGGCAATTTGGATGCATCGGCGGATAATTGACACCAACTTCGGCATCTTCAATATCAAAACGCTTTCCGTTTAAGTCCGTGCAGATTTCTGATGTTCGTTCATCAATATAGGCCATAAATTCATATTTTTTAACGCCTGTATCTTTATAAAATTTTAATGCCGATTGTTCGTGAACGTGTGTTGTTTCCGTTCTGACAAGCCGCATTGCGTTGTAATTTGATGTTTTAAACTTAATGCGAATATCGCGAGCAATTTTCTGCAATGCTTTTCCCTCGGCTAAGCCTGTTTTTAATGTATCTTCAAGCGCATAACCGAGTTTTGTTCTATCCGACCAAATCCGGTCAGACCAGTTTTTTGAGCCTGCCCAAGCGGTATTTGCCAATTGTTCAACATTTTGCATTGATATTGTGTGTAAATCAATACCGAAATTGTTTGAAAATTCATCAACATAAAAAGAATATGCTTGCTTTCCGGCTTTTTTTAGCGTGCTATTTATTTCGGTTTGTTGCCGCCGTGTTAGTTTTGTTAAGGCGATTTGCAACGAAATATTTAACTGCTGCAAGCGGTCAATAACATACAACTTGCTTTTTTCCTTATACAGCGCACGCAAATAAAAGTCGCGCTTGTCATAATCTTTGGTTTGCCTTAATGCTTTTAATATATTTTGCCTTTGCGCCGGCGTTAGCTTTTCGCTTGCGTTTTCTGCATCAAAGTCTTTTATTTGACGCTGCACATCGTCCAAAACTTTTACTAAAAATATATTTAAGCGTTTAAAAGAGTTCGCCTCAATCTTATCGACTAAGGCGCGGCTCTCATCTGCTCTATCTTGCCAATATCCCATTATTCCTCTTTATAACTTGCGAATGCTGCCGCTTCTGTTTCGGCATTTGCTTTCTTTTCTTCGGCTATATCGTCAATTTCCGCATCAACATCTTCAATAAACGGTATTTGTTTTAACAGCGTGCGTGTCGATACAATGCCATTTAAGCGGCTTACCATATCAACGATTTCCTCATCATTATCCGGCAAATTCTTATAAAAGATAAAATCAATATCCTTTGAAATATCGTAAATTGTCTGCCCTTTTGATAAAGATAAGATGTTAAACAGCAATTTCAAGCGTTCATATAAAGACCGGCGGAAATAACGCTCTTTAGTGCCGCGACATTGTTCAATACCCCATAGCTTATACTTCATTGCTACGCCGGTTTGATTGCCGCCGAAACTGTCATCAGATAAATCCGGTGTTTGCGTAATTTGATAAATCAGTTTTAAGTTTTGGTCGATTTGATGTTTAACTGCGTCAATATTTACGTTTTTAACGATAAATTCCATTTTTGAGCCGGTCGGCAGCTTAGCAACCTTTGATTGGTTTATCCTGTTGATAACTTCGTCATCGGTTCCGGTTGCGCCGTAAATACCTAAAATAGCGTTGGCAATAGATTGTAAATCGTCCGTTTCATTGGATACCGTCAGCGTCAGCGCGTCAAGCTGTTCTAACACTGGCTCATAATCACCTTTACGGTCGCAATTATTTCTAAATTCAATAACCGGTATTTCCCCAAATTGATGCGGTGTTCGGTCACCTAAAACCGCCTGCGAACCTAACATTTTAAAATCAATAATTTCTGCATTGGTGTAAACATAACCGCGCCATTCTTCAACATTGTTTTTATTCTTAACGGCATACATATAAATCGCGCAGACCGGATGCTGCAAAATACTATCATCAACCACAAAAAACGTGTTTTCGGCATCCAGTTTTGCAAATCTTAACCGTTTTGTAATATCGGTCTTACTTTCTTCGCCGTCAACCATAACCACTTCATAAGCGACACCATAGCAAGACATATCAGACGCAAGCGAATAGTTTTCTTGTTCACTAAAGTTGTTGCTGTCAATCTGTGAAAGTGTGTCTTTAAGCGGTGTGTCTTCTTTTTTGAAATCGTAATCAACCGGTTTACCCATAAAATAACCGGTTTGAATATTTGTAATCAGCGTTGCCAAATTAACGTGAATTGAGTAATTTGGCCGCCCTGCTGTTGCGCCCTGTTTTTTAATTTCTTGCAAACCGTCATAATATTTGCCAAGTTTAATTAACCGCGGCTGTTGGTCTTCTTGTGTCTTAAATGCGTTAATCCACGCGTTCAAGTTATCCGTGGTTATTTCTGTGTCTTTTGTAATTATCATACGTTTAATCCCTCTATTGCCACTATTTTATCAACGTCACATAATTCCGAATGAACGGCATATCTGACAGCGTCCATAACATCATCATTCTTTTTTATCGGCTCGTCTTTTTTGTCGTCCCATACATAACTATAAATTTCTTTTTCAAAATTGACAAGTCCCTTTTGATAGCAAAAGAATTTATTTGACTTTATCAATGTCGCTACATCGGTTATACCCTCAAGAACTGATTTGTTTGCATTAACCGCGTTAAGTCCGGCATTTTGGAACTTTGCCACATATTCAGGTCGCGCGGAATCGCAGTAAAATATAATATTTCCGAAAATCTCTTTTATTTTTAATGCTTTCGGCAGCCAAAAGCTGTCAACATCTTCGTGCTGCTTGGTTATTTCCGATAATAAATAAAAATCTCTTTCCGCGGTTATGCCGAAAATAACGATTGAACCGAAGTGTTCAAAACCCCAGTCAACACCGGCAACATATTTTTCAAATTTAAGGCCGGATAATGTTTTAATAATGTGCTTTGCTTTGTCAAAGTCTTTATAAACAACACCTTCCGGTGTTACCCATAATCCGCGTATATTTCGGTCGTAAAACATTCCGCTTGGCGTAGTTGCTTTAATGTTTTGAACGTATTTTTTATCAAGAAAAGTATTATCGTCTAACTCAAAATGAAATTCGGCAATGTGCTTTTTATCCGCTTTGTCAATGTAATCCACTTTGAGCCAATGTAACGGATCGGCAGGGTTGGTATCTGCCAATATGCGCGAACCTTTGGCCGAGCAACGAGATATAATTTCATCAAAAACCTCACGGTTTGCCATGGTGGCCTCGTTTATGAATGCACCCCAAGCGGTCATACCACGGATTACAGACAAACAACCAATATCATCATGACCGAAACAGCACACTCGGACGCCAAAAAGCGTAAAAGTGTTGAATTTATCCAATTTAATACGCAGGCCGAACCTGTTTTCAATTTCCGTTATAATGTTGCGTTGGATTGAGCCGATAGACGAACCGGCAAGAATATATTGCGGTGTTTTTACACCCATTTCAGCGGCACGGTCGCGTATATTTCGCAGTTCATTGATAAATAAATCAATATCAAGAATTGTTTTGCCGGCACGCTTTGCACCGTGCAAAATAAGCATAAAAAACTGTTTGTTGAAATAGAATTTCAGCACATCTTGTTGTTTTACTGTGTAAAGTTTGTTTAAATTCATTCTGATTTTTTACGCTTTTTGAATTCGTTTCCAATTGCATTAAACAAAACATCAAGTTTATCTTCGGTTGAAATATCGCCCTTTGGCTCCTCGCCGATAGTTTTCTGTATCTGCTGAAAAGCAAAAGTATTACCTTTCATTGCAGCGTGTATCTGTCCAAATACCATTGCGACTTTGAGCGTCAGTTCGTCATCTTCCAAGTCAGGAATATTGTTTTTTAACAGATTTGAAGTTTTATCGTCAGGCCTCATTTGCAAAATTCTTTTTGCGATATTCATAATTGATTTATTATATTTTTGTTTTGCCTGTGATGCTTTACCGCCCATTGACGCAATTCTTTTTCTATCCTCTTCGGAGCGTTCATTAAGCGGTCGTAAATTTTCAATATTGTATTTTCGCATAATTAACCTCGCTATTTTTTACTTTTACAAGCGCATTTTATCACGAGGATTAAAAATTTCAAGTATGAAAAAGGCGGCGCGGCATTGTTGACATAGAGTTGAGTGGATTTAACTTTATTGTTCGCATTGAAAGGTTACCGCGCCATAGTTTTATTAAAAATTTTTTTAAACTCGTTAAAAGGTTGATCCACGCAGCTTGACAATTCAATATACGTTTTATTTTCTTCCGGAAATGTATGTATTGCGAAATGACTTTCACCAAGCAACCAAAGACAAGTAAACCCGAAAGGTTCAAAATAATGCTTTACGCGGCCTAAAATAGTAAATTTACTTTCCTTTAATATTTCATCAAAAATATTTTCCAAATAACGCTCATCACAGTTATTTATCCAAATTTTATAATTATTCATTTTCGCTTTCAATTTCTGCCACCTCAACCTGCTTAAATTCATCTTTTATTTTTGAAACATCGCCTTTATAAAATACCAAAACTTCTTGATGCGTTCTGACAATTTTTCTGTTTTTCATTGCCTGAGCAGCGCGGATTTGTGCCGTTCCGGCAACATTTACCAATATAATTTCATTGTAAAGCTGCATTCCGTTTTTTTTGAATATGCGTGTTATATCGTCGCATATCGGTAAATAAAAACCTTTTTTATCGCGCACATCTGACATTACAACTACTGCAAACCGGTTATTTTTAAGGCATTTAATCGCACCGGTAAAAGCATTATCCAAAATATTAAGAAAAGATTGATAATCCTTTTGATTGCTTGCGTCGTTTGGTAAATCTGAGTATTTTTCTAAATCAAAATAAGGTGGACAACTAAAAACTAAATCTTGGCTTTCCGGTTCTAGGTGCTGTGCTATGTTTTGGCCGTCATCGCATATATATTTTGCAGTCATACCCTCAACACGCTTGTTGTTTATTTCCACCTGATCCTGCCTTAATTCAATACCGGTAAAATCATTACCGAGATAAGCAGACACAAAACCAAAAACAGTATCTCCGGCAAATGGATCGCACGTTTTACACTCTTGGTCGGTAGGTAAAAACCACGCGTTTATAATTTCAGCAAGCGCAGCGTCTAAAATTGAAACGTTTTTTATGCCGGTTTTTCCATACATTTTTGTTATCAACGAACTAAAACCAAGCGTTCCTTTTCTGCTTTCGCCTTGATCATTTATTAAATTGTTCCACAGTCTTTTTCGGTCTTGCCAATATCCCTGCCGCGTATCAAAAACGCTTAACGGCGGTATTATAAACTTATCCTGTAATTTTTCCACTGATTGTTGCTTATTTTCTTCCTCGCCGGTGTCAAATTCGCACTTTGTCCAATCCAAACCCCATGCGGCGGTTAGTTCTTTATCCCATTCTTTCGTGAGTTTTTCCCAATCCCACGTGCCGTCTGCAATATTATCGGTTATTATTACTTCTTGCTTTTCTTCTTCGGTCAGCGGCCGGTTTGGAACCATTACCGGCACAATTAAATCTTTACCGGCAATTTTTAACAAAGCTTTAAGCCGTTGATTTCCGCCGAGAACCTGCATATTTTCATCGGTCTTTATCGGATTATGGAAGCCGAGTCGCTCAATCTTATCCTGTAGCGCGGCATTTGTCTTGCGAGATTTTGCGCGGATTTTTTGCGTTAGGTATCAAATCGCCAAGTTTAACCTGTTTTATCTGCCATATATCCATTTTTAGCACCGTGAAATGTTAAAATCAATTTACATTTACGGCAAATAAAAATATTTTTGCGCTTATTTTACGCACGTTTTAAGTTATTGCGCCACATATTCCAACATTAAAACGTTATTTTTCTTGCGCTCTGCTCCTTTTTTACCAATATCACGGTAAAATTCGTAGCTTTTACCGGCAGTGTATTTAATCTGACTTGCTGTTTTTATTTCGTGCCTTTTTAAGAAATCAGCAACCGAACGATAACTGCAATTCATCCGTCTAGCTATTTCCGATACTGTACATCCAGCATCGACTAAATCAAACACATAGTCTTTTGTGCTATCTAGTTTAAGCATTTTTCCGATTGCGCCGTGAGGTCGCCCAATATGCTTTCCGGTTGCTTTGAGCCTATTCAACGCTTCTTTGGTGCGCTCCGAGCAACGCTCACGTTCTTTTTCGGCAAAATAGCAATACATCGCCAAGCGAAACTTACCGTCAGCCGATAAATCCAAAATCTGATTGTCTTTAACGCTAAAAACGTGAACACCGCGGTCAACTAAAATTTTACAAATTTCATACATTTGAAAAGTTTCGCGGCTTAACCGCGTAAATTCGGAAACGATAAGCCAATCATCCTGCTTTAATTTTTCCATAAGTTTACCGAGCAAGCGTTTTTTATAATCCTTTTTACCGGACACACCGTGTTCAATAACCCACTCATCAACGGTATATTGCATATAATCAAGCCAACGCATAATGCCGCTTTTTTGATTTTCTTCATCCTGATATTCGGTGCTAACGCGTAAATATCCGTATTTCATAATTCCACTCCTGCTTTTCTTAATGCATCTTCCGGTGTTAAATGTTTTATATATATTAAACGTAAAATTTTACCGTAAAGCGTAGTTTTAGTGCCGCCGGTATAGTCTGTTAATTTTTTGCCGTTAATAAAATACTTCGCTGCCTGATCTTTTCTACCTTTATGCGGTAAATATTCGACAACAGCATCATCCGGCAATGCGCCCGACTTTTCTATTCGGTAATAAATGGAGTTATAACAAAGTCCATTTTTCAAACAATATTGGTAAAGCGTTTCACCGTTCTTCATCCTAAAACAAGTCATTTTTTACTCCCATAAAATTTAGTTATTTGGCACTTCAAGCATATCAAGCCGCTTAATCTGTTGTTGTTGCCTTAATTCGTCACGAGCGCGTAGATAGTCAACGTATCGCAGGCCATCGGCGTCAAAAAGTAAATCGGTGTATAAAAAAGCCTCCCACGGTTTATAATACCATATCGATTTTAAGGCTGTTTTTTTGCCCGTAGAAAAGCATTTTTTATTTTTACGATAAACTTTGCTTAATTTTAAATCTTTGCGCTGTGCGCCCATTTTTCACCCCTTATTTTTGAAATTTTCCACATAAGTTTGCAAAAATCTCTTCCAAAATTGAGTGTATCTCAATCGGATCATTCGTCTGATAAAACCGGCCGTCTGTGTTTAATGCTTGGAACCGGCATTCACCTTTCTTAACGTGGTTTAGGTATATGATCCGCCAACCGCCAACATTCTTGTAATTTTCTGTATCTATAACTTTACTATCGCACTTCCACTGCCTTAAAGGTTCAGTTGTCGCTTTTTCAACAGACCAACCGGAGTCTTTAATTCTTTTGTAGATAGTAGTTGGATGTGTTCCCAATTTACGAGCCGCATAGGCAATATTTACGCCGTATTTTCCCATTTTTTCTAATCCTTTGTTTTTTCGTTGATGTTTTCACCGCATAGTTCCGGTAATTTACCGAGGTTTGTAGCAAACTTTACGATTTGCCGAGCGATAAAATCCTTTGTAATTTGTTGATTTAGCTTGTTTTTTATAAACCATTTGTTAAGTGCATTTCTTAATTCGGGACCGGCTTTACTGTAAGGTTTAAACATTTCGTCATTTTCAAAATCTATGCAAAAGTCTTCCGTAATCTTCACGGTTGGCTTAAATGTTTTTGGTTTATACAATGAACCGATAGAAACTGACTGACTGTTACTTTTTTCTTTTTCTTTTTCTTTTTTAAAATTTAAATCAGTTATAGTATCAGTCAGTTTTAAATTACCTAGACTATTACCTAGACTAACACTATTACCTATACTATTACTAGGGGGGGGTGCATCATCCTTACAAGGTGGTTCTAAGGTGGATATAAGGTGGTTCGATGGGGGTTCGATGGGGGGTATATCATCCTTTGATGCACCAAAGATAGATGATAAATCAACCTTATTTTCTTTAAGAATGTTTATTATTTGCAAGTGCGCTTTATTGTTATAATTCAAAAAGTTACCTTGTTGAAACTTAATAAATTTTGTTAAGAAAAGTTTTCCATTAGGAAGTTTTTTAATACGTTCTTTATCGGTGTTTAACGACATAACATCGTCTTCGGTTATTTTTTCGCCGATAAAAAAGCTAAATAAAGGATAATTCGGTTCGATAATGCCGGCATTGTTGCAGTTATCAAAAAGATAGCGCAATAAAAGCTTTTGTTTCATAGTGTATTGTGTGTAAAATTCTTTCTGCCAAATAGCGGAATCCGTAAAACGTTTACTCATAACCATACGACTTTCAAAAAAGGCGGGTGCAGAACCTTTAAGGTTTTTATTTGCGTATGGAGTGAAACTACACCCATAATTAAACCATTTTCCATACGCATAAAATATAATAATATTAAAATTTTATAAAGCAACTATAATTTTTAAGAGGTGGGGATTTAACATTTATTTGCAGTAGGTTTGTCAAATCCCCATGGTTTAAGTGCTTTATAAACATCGTCCACAGAGCGAGCGACAATGTAAATGCCGCCCATAATCTCAATCATACGCTGAAAAGCTTTTTGCGCTTCACGCTGCTTGCCGGTGCGCTTTTTAACCTCGATTTCAAGACGAATGCCGCCTTTTATGATACCGGATATATCAGCGCAACCGACAACGCCGAACCGGATAAAACGGTTTCCGTCGAGCGTTTTTGCAACACCAGTGTTCTGCCGCCAAATTTTCATATCGGTGCGTTGACCGAATTCAAGCATAATCTGCGTTTGGATTGGATGTTCTAACTCTGTGGATAACATTGTTAATAATCCTGTGTATAAAATATTACATATTCAAAGCTTTTCTATATGTATCAAGTATAAGTTCCTGCTCGTCACGATCTGCAGCGTTCATTTTACGCAACTTAATAACCGAACGCATAGCTTTAATATCAAAACCGGCTGACTTTGCTTCCGCAAAAATATCACGGATATCAGAAGTAATACCTTTTTTTTCTTCTTCCAAACGTTCAATGCGTTCAATCAGTGAGCGCAGACGGTCAACGGCAATTCCGCCGACAATGTTGTTTTTTTCGTCTGCTTCCGATAAAATTTGTTTCATTTCAGACATTATTTTTTACCTTTTCTTCTAGAATTTAAGACAATTTTTGCCCAAGCATACGGATTTTTGTAGCCGCGCCGCTTGCCTATTTCAAGTAATTGCGAAAAAGCAAAGGCGTGTTTACGTTCATCTATACGCTCTTGGCGTTTCATTTCGAGTAATTCAGCGTCAATATATTCGATTTCCTGCCGTGTTTTTGTTGCATTTTCACAGCCGCAAACCGGACACGCTTTTAATTTACTCGGATAACAAGCGTAACAGTTTAAGCAGGTGCGGACAAATAATTGCTCGCCGTCCTGCCTGTTGCGCTTTTTTCTTCCCTCAAGCGACCACTCGCGGTCGTCATCAGGAAAACCGTGCATTTCCACGTTCCGGACGTGATCCAAAATAATTGAATATTTTTTGCCGGAATATGGTCGCAAAACTCGTCCGGCCTGTTGCAAATACAAGCCTAAAGATTTCGTTTTGCGTAAAAATATCGCACAACCTACAACCGGAATATCTGTTCCCTCTGAAATAATGTTGCAGGAAGTTAAACCGTCATATCTGCCAGATCCAAGACCTTCGATAGCGTCACGGCGTTCATAATCTGACATTGTGCCGTCAATAGATTTGAATTTAAAGCCTGCTTGGCAAAACTGTTCTGCCGTGTGCTGTGCGTGTTCAATAGTCGCACAAAATGCGATTGCAGGCATATTCGGACAGATTTTCGCATAATGTTTAACCGCATCGCCGATAATTTGCGGACGGTCGAGCATTTCGGCCATTTGTTTTACATCATAATCGCCGGCGATAGTTTTTAAACTGTCTGAATTAAAGTCAATAGGTGGCGCAAATACGCGCGGTTGCGATAAATAACCTTGTTCAATTAAGGATCTGACTGACGGACCAAGCACTAAAGTTTCATAAACTCCACCGCATTGAACGCCAAGACCTTTGCCGTCAAGACGTTCCGGCGTTGCCGATAAGCCTAACAAATAAGCGTGTGGATTTGCGTCGGTGATGTTTCGCCATTGACCTGCAACGGCGTGATGACATTCGTCCGTTATAATGAAATTAAAGTAATTTTTATATTCATCAAGTTTGCGGCCTAAAGTCTGAACGCTTGCGACCACGCACGGCGAATTAAAATCAATGTAATTGCGGCCAAATTCTTTATATTGTATCTGCGCGGCGGTTTTGATAACCGATTGCGGCGCAATAATTTTGTGTGGAATTTGAAATTTTCCGAGAGCAAGCGCGGTTTGCAAAATAAGTTCCTGTCTGTGGACAAGTATTCCGGTTGTGTTGGATTGCTTTATTGCGCCCTCGGTAATATACGAAAAAATCACGGTTTTACCTGCGCCAGTCGGAGCTTGTCCTAAAACCGCGTGATAACCGCCGGTAAATGCCTGATGTATATTGCGAATTAAATCTCGCTGATAATCTCGTAAATTTATCATATTTCAAAATCCTACTGCAAATTTAATTGCATTATAAAAATGTTATTTTTGAATGTCAAGAAAAATATTTTGCTTTTTTTATATTTTTTTTGCATTTTTTTGTTGCAATTCAAATTTTTTTGGTTTATAAAGGGTATATAAGCTTAATTTTTTATAGGAGAAAAACAATGCAAACATTAAACTTTACTCGCGAAAACCACGCAAAGCAATTAACTAAACTTGAAGCACTTGCGCCGGTATTTAAAAAAGCAACAATAAAATCGTCTTCCGGTAAAACATTGTTAGAAACCGAAAATTTTGAATATTTAATGGATTATTGCGGTTTTTATTATAACTTCACAGCACAAATCACAACAAAATAAGGAGTAAAGACAATGACAAATAAAGAACTTATCGATTTAAGATATAGACTTTATGATAAAGTTTGCGATTTAGTTTATATTTTATCTACAAAAAAAATAAATTTTATTCAGAAGTTGATTATAAAAACAGCTCTAAAGATTTTAGCTTTTAGAATTCATTTAATAGATAATAAAATAAAAGTAAAATAAACGGCGATTGTTAGGAGTAAAGATTATGAAAAAAGAAAAATATTAAATGAAATGTCTGAAATAAATGAAAGGATGAAACAAGCCGAATCATTTTTTGACGACAAAGATGGTTGTTTAGCTGTTGCAATGAATAATCTTTTCGTTAGAAACAATATTGATATTAAGAGTTTTATAAATTCAATAAGAGAAAAAAGAATTGAAATAGAAAAAAAGATCGAACAGAGAAAAAAGGAAATGTAATGATAAAGCAAACGAAAATAAGATGTTCAGGACTTCCACACTATACTGATTGTCCACGAAAGGCGGCGGCAAAAATGCTGCTCGCCGAACTCGTGGAAGACGGCTATCAATTACACGCGTTAAAAACCTCGGTCGGTGCTGCTGTCGGAACGGCTACACACGCCGGAATTGAAACCGCTTTATTACTCCGCCAAGATGGTAAAGACTACGAAAAGGAACTTGAAGAAGTCGCAACATTAAGCATTGAAAGCAGTATTGAAAACGGCGTTTTATGGGATTTAACAACCCCGACAAAAGATATTGCAATCAAGCAGGCAATCAGACAAGCAAAATCGGTTGTGAATAACTTTCCGGATCTGACCGGCGTTGATATTGAAGAAGAATATAAGGCAGACCTTGGGGATAACTTTATTTTATCCGGCCATATTGATATAAGACATGGCGACGCCATTTTTGATATTAAGACCGGCGCAACACGCCGCGCAAATCAAGCGCAATATGGCGGTTATTCGTTATTATGCCGTAGTAACGGCAAAATAATAAAAAGACTTGGCGAAATTTACGTTCCGCGTATCGGTATAACCAAACCGCAACCGGAACCGCAATTTGTTGAATATGATGTCAAAGACGCCGAACGGCTCGCTTGGGATATTATTCAGCAGATTAAAAAAGACATTCTCTCATACCGTGAGAATAAATCCGCTCGGACATGGCTTGCAAATCCAAATTCTATGATGTGTAACCCTGATTATTGTCCGGCATATAAAACTAACTTTTGTAATTGTCAAAAAGGAGATGTAAAAAATGACAGAAGAAACTAAAAAAGAATTGGCCGTAATCGAGCAAAAAGCGGTTGTTGACGTATTTAGCGATATTAACGTATTCCAAAATGCACAACATATCTGCATGAGTTTGGTAAAAAGCGACATTGTGCCGCAACTTTATCGCGGAAGTGACAAGCTTTCAAATGCGATGATTGCGCTTGAAATGGCAAATCGCTTGAAAATATCGCCGCTTGCTGTTATGCAAAATATGTATGTTGTGCAGGGCAGACCAACATGGGCGAGTTCGTTTATTATTGCAATGATTAACAATTCCGGCAAATTCAGCGGATTAAAATTTAAATACGGCACAAACGGCACCGTTGCAAATATGAAACTTGAAAATAAAACATGCCGCGCATACGCAACAGACAAAGCAACCGGCGAAGTGGTTTACGGACCGGAAGTTTCAATGCAAATGGCCGTGAACGAGGGTTGGTATGGCAAAACCGGCAGTAAATGGAAAACATTACCGGAGTTAATGCTTTCATACCGCGCGGCGGCATTTTTCGGACGTCTTTATGTGCCGGAAATTATGCAGGGAATGCACACCGATGATGAAGTTGAGGATTCTATTGAGCCACAAGCACCGGAAATTGTAACGCCTGCACCGGCAGAAGAACCGAAAAAGAAAAAAGCACCGACTAAAAAAGTTGAAGAACCTAAAGACGCAGAATTTGAACCGGTTGAAGAACCTGCACCGGCAGAAGAACCGATGAACGAAGAAGAACAAAAGGTTGCGGCGGTTATTGAGCCAGTATATGATTTTGATGCACCAGATGCACCTTTTGCTTTTGATGAATAGGAGTAAAATTTATGAAAATCAATGTTGAAAACTTTATGGGTTGTGAAAAGGCAGATATTGAAGTTGCAAAAGTGACTTATATCTGCGGACTTAACCACCAAGGCAAAACCTCGTTCATTAACGCCGTTTCGGCGGCGTTAACCGGAACGCCGGTAATTTTAGGATTACGCAAAACAGATTTGGGAATGCTTGTCAGAACCGGAACAGCGGCCGCAAAGGTTAAAATTGAAAACGAAGATAGCGCGGTTGCTATCACATACCCGAAAGCTGAAATGCAAACGACCGGAAGCAATCCGCCGTCGGTTTCCAAAATTGCCGCAGGCGTTGACAATATTGTTGATTTTTCTGCAAAAGAACGCTCGGAATATATCAGAAATATAACCGGTTGCGCACCGACAAAAAACGATCTGAAAGCTTTTTTAAAAGAGCATTACATTGAAAACGAAAAGATTGCCGATAAGGTATGGGAAAAAATAGATCAAGACGGATTTGACGCAAGTTTGGAGCGCGCAAAAGATACCGGCCGCGCCTTAAAGCAACAATGGTCTATTGTTACCGGCGAAACATACGGCAGCCAAAAGGCGGAAACGTGGCAGCCTGCCGGTTGGACTTCTGATTTGATTGACACATCAGAGGAAAGTCAACAGGCAAATATTACCGGTTTACAGGCAGAATTGGAAGACTTAATCAGCAGACAAGCGATTGATGAAAATTTGTTGAATAATCTAAAATCAGAAGTTTCTGATAATACTGTGGATAACTTAACTAAGCAGCGCGATGTTGCATTAAAAACACTGACAGCAGCGCGTGATAATATGCTTGAAATTTCGCAAAAACTAAACCGATTACCAAATTTTAACGCAGACGAAAAACAAGTCTGTCCCCACTGTGGTGGAAATTTGTGCATTGTCCACGGCCGTATTGTTGAATATAACGGACTAGATGACACTACAAAAGAAAAGATTAACGAGCAGCGTGAGCAACTTAAAAAAGAATACGAGAAAATAAAACTTGATGAAGCTGATTTAGAAAAAGCATATAATGAAATCTTTTCCGAATGCCATGACGCCGAAGAAAAATTGAAAAAATTAAAAGAATTGCAATCAAAATCCGGCAATAATGTTACCGAGCGCGATATTGATTTAAAGCGCGAGGAATTAAGAAAAGCAAACGAGGGATTGACAGCTTTTAAGGCGGCAAAGGAAGCAAAACGATTGTCTGATAACATAAAAGAAAATCAAGTTATTATTGACGCTTTGGATATGTCCGGAATTCGCAAAAATTCAATGATTAGAGGATTGTATATATTTAATTCATCGCTTGATGCTATTTGTAAAGATGCCGGTTGGGGAAAAGTTTCGGTTGATAATGATTTGACAATTTTGATGAACGATAGGCCTTATATTTTACTATCCGAATCGGAAAAAATGCGCTGTAAAGTTACTTTACAAGTTGCGATTGCTAGTTATAAGAACGATACGACTGTTATTATTGACGGCGCGGAATTGCTTGATTTGCATGGTAAAAACGGCTTATTAAAAGTATTATTAAAGCAAAATAAATTTAATGCCATTATCGGCTTAATGCTTCCAAGCGCAGATAAAGCACCGAAAAGCATTGAGCATGGCATAAAATCGTATTGGGTTGAAAACGGAATCTTTAGAGAGGTATAAAATGAAAAAAGATTTTATAATAAATGAATATTTGACTATTGACGAATTAGCAAAACGTTTGAAAAGAAACAAATTCACTATTTATCACATCAAGGATAAATATAAAGATTTTCCAAGACAATACAAACTCGTCGGTGGAGGTAAAATTTTGTTCAAGATCAAAGAAGTAATTGAATTTGAACAAAAATATATGAAAGACTAAAAATGCAAAAAAAGCAAAAGAAAACAAAAAAACATATTGACTTTTGCTTTTTTTGCATTTTATATATATTTATGTAAGCTAATTTAATAGGAGTAAAAATAATGAAAAACTTTACATTTGCACTTTTGATATTATCCGGCATTATAGGATCATCAACCGCTTTTCTTTATGGTTTTGATAGAGAAATGGCGCGCCGTGATTATGAAAAAGCAACACAAGCACAAGACTTTGAAAAACCGATTATTGGTTGCATATTTGAAAGCAACTGCAATTATTATACCAATATGCTTTATGATAAGGAGTAATCACAATGAAACAATCTGAATTGATTTTAAATTATTTGCACGATTTCGGAACAATAACACCGTATCAAGCGTTTAAAGATTTAGGCATAACAAAACTTGCTACAAGAATTTCTGAGATGCGCAAAAAAGGTTATGAGTTTCATTCTGAATGGATAACCACAACAAACCGCTACGGCCAAGAAGTGAAATATAAACGTTATAGTTTGTTGCATTCGGACCAAGCGGCCAAAAAGCAAAATCGTTGGTGTAAATTTTTCAGATTTGAGGTTTTCAATGGATAAGGCATTAGAAATACTGCTTAAGCACTTTGAAAAAGAAGTTGAAAAGAATGTAGCCGGACAAGATAAATTTGCATACTGGGGTGAAATTGAAGATTATTGGGATAAAAATATTAAAGACGGCGGAATGCTAGCTCAATTTTACGATTATATGGCTTATAAAACATTCAATGCACCTATGGATAAAAATAATGTCTTTTGGGAGCTTGAAGATGATTAACTGGGAGTTCTTAATAGTAAATTTGGTAATATGTTTTATTATGGCGGCTATTTGGGAATTGGTGGAAAGTTTAATTAAGGGAGATGGAAATGATAATAGATAATATAAAACAAATAGCTGATGAAAACGAATACGAACTGACAGAATATGCCGAAAAGATTGCAAAAGCAAAGGAGCGGTTTTTTGGTGAGGAAGAATGGCAAAGATGCCCTTGCGACCCGAATAGTGACAGAGCGTGTATAAGTGACAGGTGCAAAGAAGAAATTGCTAGAAATGGACATTGCCACTGTAACTGCTATAAGATAAAGGAGAATGAAGAATGAGTAAAGAAAAACCGGAAGTCGGCGATGTGTGGATTGATAAAGAAACTCGCTTTAGAATGACATGTGTAATGGTTAGTGATTATTATTGCGAATATATAGAACATTGTACGAAACTTTGTGAAAGCTATGATGTTTATAGGTTAATTAATATAAAAAACAAATCTTGGCAAAAAGGCAAAAAATATCTTGGCAAGAGTAAAGGAAACATAGATGATTTATTTAAGACGGAGAATGAAGAATGAAAAAGTATAAAGAACACAAAGTTTATGGCGAGTTTAAGATGATATTTGTTCAAGATGACGAAGCTGTCGGCATCCACCAGCAAACAGTCATTGAAGAATCAGCACCGGAAGAAGTAAAACAAGCGATTAGAGTTATTGCAAAAATAGTAACAACTTCTTTTCCGGATATAATCAGACAAATTGCAACAAAGAGAGAATTACAATGATTAACATACAAGACATTATACCATTTATGAAAAAAGGTTGGGTGGCTATGGATAAAAACGGCGAATGGTGGTGGTATAGTGAAAAACCTTCTCCTTATGGTATTCAATGGCACGTTCAAGACGGTAAAACAGGTATGATTGATAAAGACGCTTTTGACATCGCTCCTGCTGATGACTGGACTAAATCTTTAATAAAGGTAGGTGGAAAATGAGAGTATTAGTAGCTTGTGAAGAAAGCCAGAGGGTTTGTATTGCTTTCCGGAAAAAAGGACACGAAGCTTTCTCTTGCGACATTTTGGAATGTTCCGGCGGACATCCCGAATGGCACATACAAGATGATGTTCTTAAACATTTGAACGAAAACTTGGATTTAATTATTGCACATCCGCCTTGCACCTATCTAAGTAATGCCGGTGCAAGATTTCTATTCCCAAAAGGTGTATTAAATGAAGAACGCTATAAAAAAGGTCTGGCAGCAAAAGATTTTTTTATGAAATTGTATAATGCTCCTTGTTCTAAAATATGTGTAGAAAATCCTGTATCAAGCACGATATTCAATATGCCTAAGCATACACAAGAGATACAACCGCTTGAGTTTGGGCATCCATATAAAAAGAAAACTAGATTGTGGCTTAAAGGACTACCTAAACTCAAGCCTACAAATATTGTAGAAGTATCTGAAAGCACGAAAATTGCCGGAAATTGGTTTAATAAAGGTGGTAAAGACAGACAAAGGAATAGAAGTAAAACCTTTGAGGGTATAGCGTTAGCTATGGCAGAACAATGGGGATAAAGGAGTTAAAACAAGATGACTAAATCACAAAACACGAAAAATGAACAGCTAACAGAACAATGGAAAAAAGGAGAAAAAATGATTAAAGAAGGAATGGTAATTCTAAACACAAAACATCATCCTTGTGTTATATTAAAAGTAGACGATAGATATTGTTGGCTGTTTGCTAAAACACCTAAAGGATATAACTGTAATCATTATGGCAAGTGGTATATTGAGGATTCTATTGATAGAGGAAGAATTAAACGAAGTAAATGGTGCTGAAACGTTAGAAAACAAAATTGAAGAACTTGCCGATTGTGTCATTTGTTGTATTGGTATTTATAGATTTGCACCGCAGACAGCTCATTTTATCATAAAAAGCATTCTAACGCAATATGATGAATATTTAACGGAAATATACGATGCTGTTGAAAAGAAATGGCAAATAAACTTAAATCGCAAGTGGGAATATAAAAACGGCCGGTATCACCATATAAAGGAGTTTAACTAATGGTTATTGCAATGTATTTATTTTGGTTTTTTGTTTTAGTTGGTTATGTTTATTTTTCATTTAGAAAACAATATAAAAAACTAAACACCGCAATTGATGCACTTAGAAAAATAGCGTCAACCGATTATGATATGAATAAACTTGTTTGCATTGCCATAAAAGCATTAAAAGATATTGACAATATAAAATAAAGTACTATTATAATTATGTATTGAGGACTTCACGGGTTCTCTCTCCTATAAATTGCTTAAAGAAAACCGGCTGACTTAATAAATCAACCGGTTTCCATTTAATAAACAAAGAATATTTATTCTATATCACCGTGTTTTACCAAAGTCAAGCATAATCTGTAATTTTTTTGCAGATTGTTCTTTTTTATACATATCTCTTAGGTAGTCTTCTAAACCCTTATTTATTATATACTTCATCTTGTGGTTTGGGTGCGTTCTCTGAACTTCTTTAAAAGTCTGATATAGGTTCATACCCTCATAGAATTTATGGTCTATACCGTCTGTAAAAGTCATACTCGCCCACATTCCATCAACCTTTAGCAAGAAGATATGCGGTTGGCGTTTCTTTTCAAGCTGCTTAAACCGCTCTACATCTGCCTCTTGTTCTTTTGCCGGATAATCCGAAAACGGAAGTCGTTGTTCCTCTATTTTTCTCACTTTTGCGACTCCTTTAATACTGCTTTATATTTCGTCTTGTACTCATTAAAGCAAGCATAAATCTGCCTGTTTGTCTTAACCGTTCTATGGCAGTAAATCGGCTGTAACGGATAGTATTTATACTCAACTTTAGTCTGCACGCAACTGCTTAAGAATATAATCAGCAGGCACAACATCAAGATTGTCGGTAGTATCCTCATTTAACTTTTCCTTAAATTTTTCGTTTTCTTCATCTGCCTTTTTATTTAATTCAAAAATATGCTCGTATTCTGCCACATTTGCACGCAGAACGGCATTTTCATTTTTTACGTTAAGTAATTCATTTTTTAAATTATTCGCTTTGTAGCGGTAAAAAACAGCCACTAAAGCAATTATGATTAAACTAATCAATAGGAGTCGGTTCAACACTTTTTTCCTCTCTGTAATTTTCTTGAACATCGCCATTGTGTAGCCATACAGAATTACCCATATTTTCCTCATCTGATATACGGATAAGCTCAAAGCCATCTTCTGCGTTAAGAATATCCATTATTTCTAAAATTTCCGCACCCTCTGGCACTTGTCCGCCAACATAGACAATTCCATTGTATTTATATTTGTAGCATTGTGTAATAAACATATTTTACTCCTTATGAAGTTGCAGGTAAATCAAAAGCACATACAACATAACCGCTTGTGCCGCCAAACAGCGGATAACCTGTTAGACCGCTGATTGTAGATTGTAGATTGCTCGGGAAGTGGATTGTGTGAGTTGTTTTTGTGCCTGTTTTAGACATCATACTATCAAATTGGTTTTTATAAGAACCAAAACTTGTTGTCGTTAATGCTCTGAAATAAATATCCGTTAATCCCGTGCAACCATAGAAAGCATAACGAAGTGCGTATTTACCTGAAATTGTAGTTAATGAGGATAAATCTACACTCGTTAATCCTGTACAAGCATAAAAAGTGTTGCTTAATCCATAATCACCTGATACTGTTGTTAATGAAGATAAATTTACACTCGTTAATCCTGTACAATTATAAAAAGCATAATAAAGACCACCTCTACCTGACACTGAAGTTAATGAAGATAAATTTACACTCGTTAATCCTGTACAATTATAAAAAGCATAATATAATCCATAATCACCAACACTGGTTACATTACTTGGCAAACTAAATGTAAAACTTGTTGTTGGTATTTGATACACACCATTTTTAACTTCACGAGGAATGCCAATTCCACCACTTCCTTCGTAGCTACCAGTAACACCAAGAATAACTACATCTTTTTTTATGTTAGCGGCACTTATATTTTGGTCAATACTACTTGTTACCGCACTTACATTAACTGGACTATATCCGTCTGTTCCGCTCGGTGCGGTTATCGTTTGCGCCGATGTTGTCGGTGTTACGTTTAATGATGTAATAACTGGCGAACTTCCACCACTTGGAATTGTTGCAATATCTGTTGCTAACTGGCTTGAACCACCACCAGAAGTAACCGTACCGCCTTTATTTGTGATTGCTGTTCGTGCGTTCACAATATCCGTATTTAATGCTGTTAATGCGCTTGCTATTGTCATTATACACCTCTTATTGTATTGATTGCACTTTCAATATCGCCGCAAGTATCATAAAACAGCTTTGCGCCGACTGCTTCTGCATTTGTTGAACTTGATGATACAGAAGATACAGTGTTCGGCACACTGATATTTGCCGTTACATTACTACTTGCATTTGCGGTAAAGGTTGCCACATTCGTGCCGTTTTTCTGTATGGTTAATATAGCGTTGTTGACGGTCGGTAAAGCAATATTACCACTACCCAATAATGAAGTCCCACCCACAGTTTTAATATTTGTTCCACTAACTAAAGTGTCTTGCTTATCGTCAATAATTTCATTTATTTTGCCGACAATCTCATTTGGTGTCGGCGG
>JBGVMW010000315.1:0-20302 GCA_045125095.1 Lachnospiraceae bacterium | reverse complement strand
TATATTTGACGCGCTCTCGCTCCCTTCAAACGTAGCGGACACTAAGGCTGTAAAATACACAGCCTAAGTGCCGACGTTTTCAGAGGGTCACATATAGACGATGTAGCAAACAGCTATCTGTCACAAACAATTCTGACCATTTGCGGATGGGCTTCACTTTCGCAAATGCCTATTCTATACTGTTAATGCAAAATAATGAGGATTCGTTACACATATATCAAATTTTTTTTTGAAATGGGCTGAAAAAATTCCCTCAGTACCACTTACAGCTAAGCGCCTTGCCTCTGATAGCAAGCTATAGCCCCTCTCTCTGCCGGCCGGATGAGCAACACACTTTGACACACGCGCAAATCCGACTTTCCTCCTACACCTTGTCACCAGCCAATTCGTTCCTATGACGCGCCCAAACACAGAAAAAGAACTGCTCCTGCAAACTTGCAAAACACAGTTCTTCCCACTATACCTTATTTTAAAAATCCATTTACAATCTGCGCTTCGGCTTCCGCTTCTGTCAAACCTAGTGTCATAAGCTTAATTAACTGCTCGCCGGCAATCTTACCGATTGCCGCTTCATGTATCAAGCTGGCATCAATATGGCTGGCAGTAATCTCCGGTATTGCACTCACAACAGCCTTGTCCATAATAATAGCATCACATTCTGTATGTCCGCTACAGCGATTATTTCCATTTATTTTTGACAAGAATATCTGCTTCGATTCGTCTCTGGCAACGGAACGGGAAATCACATTAGCACCAGAGTCCACACCATTTAAGTCTACTTCAAAATCAGTCTCTGCCGTCTGCTTGCCATGTGTCATAATTTTTTCTTTAATTACTAGTGTGGCACCATCAGCAAGGGTAGCTTTTGTAACACGTTTTGTAGAATCCACGCCTTTAATCTGCACCGTATCCATTTCCATGTATCCATTGTCGTCAATTTCAATGATAGTTGTTGGATTCATGACATTTTCGCCGTTGCCGTCTCCGCTGCCATAATGCTTTTCTACATATTTTACCTTTGCATTTTTCGCTATATGGAATGTATGAATACCATCATGTTCTGACTTTGCATCACCATTATTATGAATTCCACATCCGGCAACAATTGTTACATCACAGTCTTCACCAATATAAAAATCATTGTATACCGTTTCCGTAAACCCACTACTGCTTAACAGAACTGGAATATGCACACTTTCATTTTTCGTTCCCGGCTTAATTATAATGTCAATACCATCTTTGTCTTCCTTCTTCGCTATCTCAATATTTGCCGTTGAATTACGCCCAATACTCTGTCCGTTTGCTCTGATATTAAAGGCGCCTGCCGGAATTTCATGCAGACCGGCAACCTGCTCTAACAATGTCTTCTGTATTTCGTCCATGCTTGTGGTCTCCTTACTTTTCAATCTTTTCACAGATACGGCTTACATTGCCATTCAGCAGTTCCGGTAATATAATATCCTTATCACCCACATTCACTACTTCACCATCTGCAATGACAATAATTTTATCTGCAATATTTAGGATTTTTTCCTGATGGGAAATTATGATAATCGAGCCATTGATTTCTTTGTGCATATTTTCAAACACACGAATTAAACTGTTGAAGCTCCACAAATCAATGCCGGCTTCCGGTTCATCAAAAACAGACAGCTTTGTTCCTCTTGCCATAATCATGGCAATTTCGATACGCTTTAACTCCCCACCAGATAAGGAGGCGTTCACTTCTCTATTGATATAGTCCTGGGCACATAACCCTACAGAAGATAAATAATTGCACGCCTGTGTCATATCCAGCTCCTTACCGGCTGCCAAACGAATCAAATCCTTCACTGTAATTCCTTTAAAACGAACCGGCTGCTGAAATGCATAACTGATTCCTAACTTTGCACGTTCCGTAATGGATTTATCTGTAATATCTACACCATCTAAGAAGATTTGTCCACTGGTTGGTTTCTCAATGCCTGCAATAATCTTAGCCAACGTAGATTTACCACCACCATTTGGACCTGTGATTGCCACAAATCGTTCATCAATGGTTAAATTAATATTTTTTAATATTCCTTTTGTTTTATGATTCTCATCTACATCAAAAGAAACGTTTCTTAATTCCAGCATACTTTCCTCCGTTGTAATTCCACTTTTTATGCAAATTAGTATACCAACGTTTATTTAGAAATGCAATAGTTTCCATTACGAATCCTTGATTGTTTTCTTCCGTTTGTTTACTAATCCGCCGATTCTCCCTGTTTCTTTTGCAGAAAGAGAACGCCAGCCTTCCTCTAATACCTTTGGCAGTAATCCTAACTCCTCTGCTATCTCATATTTTAATTTTTCTTCTCTCGTAAGCTCTTCTAATTTTATTTCTTTCTCTTTTTTCTTTGCCATAAAATAAGGGCCTCCTTTTTTTTAAAAGGATACCCTTATTTTTCCAATTTATACACTATTCTGCTATATCAATATTAATTTCACCCATATTACAATCTGCTGTAATGGTATAATCCCCATTGTGATTCTGATTCAGCTTTGCAGAGATTCCACCAGCGTATTCTTTATGGTTCAAATATACAGAGCCCATATCAGCAGACATATTATAATTGTATTTTTCAATATTTCCATTTAAATTAAGGTCAATTTCACCCATATCGCAGTCTGCTGTAATATTTCCATTTACGGTTCCCTGTAACGATATTGAACCAGCATCACAGCTTGCCTCTACGTTTCCACCATAGTACCCTTTTACTACAATTTCTCCAGCGTCCACGTCTAATATTGCTTTATCCGTCTTCAATTCTTTCACTTCTACGCTACCGGCATCCACGGAAATCTCAATATCTTTACAATTTAACTGCAAAATATTAACTGCTCCTGCATCCAAATCAATCAGACACGATGATAATGCATAATCCTTTGGCATGTGAATTACCACATATGGACTCACACCCTCGCCCCGATCCCATGATTTTATTATATCGAACACATCCCAATCATTTCCAGAGGACTCTAAAATCAAAGAGGAGCCATCCTGCTTACACTGGAAACCTTCCAGCGTATTTTTGTATTCTACTGTAATGGTTTCTCCTTCATACACATCAAATATTAATTCTCCCAGTGCAAAATTATCAATCTGTATGTTTTCTACTTCTTTGTCTGCTTCAAATCTGCCACTCAGCCCTGTCTCATTTGCATAATCAGCAGAGTCATCCCAAAATCCAAGTAAATCATTTTCATCAAATGATAATCCACCTTCTGCTACAAATGTATGAAACAATTTTGTTCCACCTGATATAACACCACCAAATACGAATGCTGCACCTATAAGCAAGCACAGTAATCCACTAATTAATGTAACCTTTAAAAAACGATTCATAAATGCTCCCTTCCATTCATCACAATCTGTTGCATTATTTCTTTTTCGTACAGAGATGCTTGATTCCTTTTACGATTCCCGGAATCGCTTTGCCAATCAAAAGCACTGTCACCAACAGACAAATACACATTCCACCTAAAAATAACAATCCAATACCTAATACAATAAAACCTAACGCCGGCGAAATTGCCATCTGGGAAATTCCAATTCCAACACAAAGCACGCCTGCAATGGCAAACGCTGGTATACATACAATCGCAGCAATCAGAATTCCTAAAATCGCTCCTATTACTCCTAAAATTGCACCTCCTACTCCAGCAAGTATCGTAAGCCAAACCGGTGAAAGTAAAACTACTGCAGCTACAATCAATACAATCTGCCATGTTTCAAATGCTTTCTTATCTGTAGCCTGTCCTGCTGTAGCACCTCCATAAGTGTAGGAGTTGCTTTGCTCTGTGCCTCTCTCTGATGAGAGCATATTGTTATTCCTAGTATTTCCGTTATGAACACCACGCTCTGTATACTCCATAGAATCCATAGTTCCATTTAAAAATCCATCGCGAATACTTTTTGCCACCTTTTCCGGTGACTCTAATTCAGCTATTAACTCTGCTTCTTTTTCTACTCCTGCATCATTGAAATATTCCTCGTAATACTGGATGGCTTCCTCCCGTTCTTCTTTTGGTATATTCCATAGCAAGCGCTCTAATTTTGATAAAAATTCCGATTTATTCAACATTCATCCCTCCACAAAATAATAAGTCGATTTTTTGAGAATATTTTATCCATTCATCCTTATATAATGCCAGTTGGCTTTCGCCCTTATCCGTTATCTTGTAATACCGCCTGTTTCGTCCGCCACATTGCTGGTCATACACTTCTAAGCATTCATCCTTTTGCAGCCGTCTCAAAACGGGATATAAAGTGGACTCTGATATTTCAATAACCTGTCGCACATCCTGAGTTATCTTATATCCATAGGTTCCAACGGATTCCTTTGAAACAACCGCCAGGACAATCGCATCCAACAACGCTGCACCTGTGTTAAATACCACATTATCACTCCTTTTCCTCAATATGAACTTTATAATATTATACATCATATAATATTGTATGACACTATAATATACGATGTATAATATAATGTCAAGTATAATTTTATCTTTTCTATCTGCTTAACATTCGAAAACGCAACAATGGAGCCAGATTGTACAAATCTCGCTCCATTGCTACGTTTTCTACTATTCCTTATCTGCATAATTCATATTCATATCAACATTTGGATTATAATGTCCAACATACTCTATTCTGCTTGTATGATATGGAGGCATTCCATCATAAGAACCTACATATAATATTTTGCCATCTTTGATTGTCAATTCCAGTCCGTGCTCAATCTCCCAATCACAGCTCATTTCCATGTGAAATTCTATAATGCTTTCGTCACATTTTTCATCAATAATAAGAATATTAGGGGCTATGTAATCTAAAATCTCTTTTCCTTCTACACCTTCCGGCACTGGCATATCTTCTTCATCCAACACCCTGCGCATTTCCTCGCAGTATCTACTACAGTATTTACAGAAACGCTCTAGTACATCTTCCGGCAAATTACAGAAATATTCTGCACATCGCTCTGCATATGCAAGCTTACTTTCATTTGAAATAGATACCTCCATGTCCATATCAAACAATGGCACATACACTTCTCCTTCTAATTCTCCATATTGGTTCTTTTTCAGATTGTTAATCATACTTTCTACCGTCCCTTTTCTGTTATTATCATAAATTTCCACAGCACCAATCCGAATTGTTCCACTCTGCAAAAAAACTATCGACTAGACTATTCTACATTTTTCAATGCCACATCTAACGGAACTTTCTTCACCTTTCTGAACTGCATAAATGCAATGACTCCATACACTACAATTCCCGCTACCATTACTTTAACAAATGCTGACTTCGGAATATAATATGGAATCCATCCCGGATATTCAGACAGCATTATCGCACACACAATTCGCATCAGTTCATTTACAATGGGCATCGTCACAATAAAAGAAATGATGACTACAAGACTTGTGGACATGATGTACAGACCACTGATTTCTTTATCTGTGTAACCAAGAATTTTTGTCATGGAAATGGACTGCGCATTCTTTTCAATGACTAGCTTAGAAAGCAGATAAATAATTAGCATAAACATTACCAGTCCAAACCAGAAAAACATATCAAAAACGCCTCCCATGGATGTGGTCATCTGTCTTGAGGCTTTGTTAAAGTCATCCTCCGTGACAGTAGCTGCAATCAGCATTTCGTCAATATCCTCAATTTTCTTATCGGAAAGATAACCATTGAAATACGCCTCATCATAGTCAAAGGTTTTATTAAAAAACTCCCGGTTCATAAAAACGGCAATTCCTGCCGAATAGTCGTAGATACCTTCTACTTTAAAACTATATTCTTTCTCTCCATATTCCTCTTTCAGTGTAATGCTTTCGCCTTCGGAAATACCGTATTTTTCTGAGAAGGACGTAGAAATATATACAGTTTCATTATCTAAGTCCAAGGAAATGTATTGGCTGTCTGTATCAATACCCAGCAGTGAAACACTTTCACTCTTTATCTTCCCTTCCAGTGTTTTTAACGATCCTGCGCAATACTTTTCCGCTCCTTCTGTCTCAGTTTCCACTTCTGTCTTCAGAATATACTGGTAATTGCTGATAATCGAATCCGAAATGTTTTCCTGATGGTTCTGGAGTAATGCCGGAAACGCAATGCCAACAATCATAATTATATTCGCAAAAAAGATTCCGACTACAAGTGTAACATAATTAGGCATATTCTGGAAAATAATACGAAGTCTGAAACGTTTCATAATTCCTATTTTAGTATTTAGCCTAAATGCCTTTTTCTTCTGTCTTTTTGAAAGATCGCGACGCAGAAATTTCATTGGTGAAAGCTTCATTTTATTTGCAATAATCACATAGTTAATCACAAGCATAAGAATGCCCGGAACCACTGTTGTCTTAAGAAACGCATCTGTATTCCATATGGTAACAAACGTCGGCAGACTGTAGTTTGAATAATAAATATTCAGTGCCACTTTCAAAAATACAGTATATCCCAGAATATTACCGACAACCGCAGAAATTAACGTCACAAGCACCGGAAGCGTAATGTAATGCCTTACAATTTCGCCTTTTGAATACCCAGAAGCGCGAAGCGTTCCAATTACCGTTGCTTCCTTTGTAATGGTATTGCTTGTTGTTACTGCAAAGATAAAGGCAATAATTGCGATTACGATATATAAGAAAACAGAAAACATGATTCTGTCACTACCCATATCCTCATCTACAAACCGGATTGCCTGATTCAGATATTGCGGAATGAAATTCGTTACTATGCCATTTGCTGATAATGTCTCCAGAAACTTATCTGATATTTCTTTTTCTTCTATATCATTTGCAGGTGCTTTATCATATGTCCATGAGTAATTATAATGAAATCCTTCTTCCCCCAGACTGTCAAATCCTTCTTCTGTCATAACACCTACACCGAACTTAATGGCATCAAACATCATATCGGATGTACTAGAAAATAATGCACTGTAATCGGAAAACGCTACAAGACCACTGATTGTTAAATTTTTTCCGTCTACAGAAAGTGTATTCCCCACTACAAGGTTATTGTTGTCCGCATACATTCGGTCAATGGCAATTTCATTTTCCTTCACCGGTAATGCGCCTTCCATAAGGCATACTCTATTGATTTCTTCCCGATTTTTGTAAATTCGAAGGGTACTATCCACATTGTCTGTTTCTCTTTCTATGTAGAAATTTTCATATATGTTCACGCCTTCTTGTTCAAGGGTTTCGATCGCCGTTTCCTCTGCTTTTACATAATACTCAAAATTCCCATCCTCCACATTATATTTTTCAAAGCTTTCATCATATGCTACACGCAGGCTTCCCGATGCTACAAAAAATCCGGAAATAAATCCGATGATTGCTATGAGAAAAAGAAAGAGAATGATGTATTTCCCTAATTCGGTCTTAAGCTCTCTTGGTAAGCGTTTGTTTAATGGATTTCTCATGTTCTCCCCTCCTTACCAGTCAAGCTCTGCCGCAGGAATCTTCGTTTCATTGATATAATTTTTTCTTATCATTCCATCTCGCAGTGTGATTACGCGGTCTGCCATATGTTTAATTGCATCATTATGGGTTACCATGACAATGGTGTTGCCATACTTTTTATTTACTTCTTCAATAAGCTTTAAAATTTCTTTTGATGTATTATAATCAAGAGCACCTGTTGGTTCATCACAAAGAAGAATGTCCGGATTTTTTACAATGGCACGACCAATTGCCGTTCTCTGCTGCTGTCCACCGGAAAGCTGGTTCGGGAGCTTATGACGATGCTCGTACAGTCCCAATGTGTGAAGCAAATCATCCACGTCCAACGGATTGCTGCTCAGATACGCTCCAACCTCAACATTTTCTTTGATGTTAAGATTTGGAATCAGATTATACATCTGGAAAATATATCCCAGATGCTTTCTTCGATACATGGTCAGCGCCTTTTCACTCATATCCGCCGTCTTTTCTCCATTGATAGAAATGTAACCGCTATCTGCACTATCAATACCTCCGATAATATTGAGCAGTGTTGACTTACCTGAACCGGACGGCCCAAGGAGCACACAGAATTCACCTTTTTCAATGGCTACATCAATCCCTTTTAATACTTCTACCCTGTTTTCTCCCTCACCGAAGTGCTTTTTGATTTTGCTGATTTCTAAAAACATAACTTTTTTACCTTTCTTCAATACTCATGATTGATCAACAAAAAATCGAGTACTGCAATCCATATAATTCTGAACTGCTGTACTCGGAAAGATATAGACTCCATGTACAGCAATCCTGCAATACATGAGTCTCGTTATTTAAGACAAGCCAGACTGTAACAGTCATTATGTTGACATTGCCACGCTCTCGCGCCACTACTCCCTCATTGGAATGTTTTGTTGTCACCTTGTATTCTATGAGACTAATTAGAATTTGTCATCCCTAACTTTGTATTTTTTTCTAATATTAAAAATACCCAATCTTCAAACTTCATTCGTCCAAAAATTGGGTATCTATCTCCTTCAAAATACACACTTATAACCGCAGTCGATTCTCATGTGCTAACATTTCATCGGAAAGCTTCTCAATCCATCCTCGTTCCATATAAGGAAGGGAAATTATACTCTTTGTCAGGGAAGCCAATATCCACACATTCCCTTTTGCAATCCCTAACGGCTTCGTAACAATCGAATCCATTATCTGCATTCTTTGAATTTTACCAAACTGCGTAATGTAGGTTGTCTTATCAAAGGCACCATTTACAATGGTTACATACTCGGACTGCATCCCCATACCGCTTGTTCGGATCGTTAGAAAACGAAGAAACAATGCCAGAACCACATACGCTGGTGTTATCACAAACAACCAGACTGGTGCACCTGCGACTATTAATCCAATTGGCAGACCAATAAAGAAGCACACCAGAAACGGATTGATAAGGAATTGTGATTTTCTGGACATGGGCTTAAATGATGCATCAGGCTCATAATCCGGCAGAATCTCACCTAATAACTGGTATATCTTCTCTTTTTTTACACAGAGACAAAATACCGGCGATTCTGCGGTGTTCGCTTCATCCCCTAAGCCTACATTTACAATTTCACCATAACAATAGCCAAATATCCTTGCTATCAACGGTTCCTTAATGATAACTGCACTGGCTCTGGAGCAATTCAAATCGTACTCTCGTTTCGTCAATAAACCGTATTGCAAATGGTAGTTATCTCCACATTTTGTAAAGGTATATCCCTGATAATCCACAAAACGTTTGATTACCCCCCACACAGCCGGTATTGCCATAAACAGAAATGATACTACAATATTCCCATCATCTTCAAACGAAACTTCATAAAAGGCACTCATCACGGTAAATACCAAACCAATCACAAACAGCACGATGGAGCCCATAGAGAGACAGAATACACTATGGCGGATTACCTCAAAGAATCCAAATGAAATGGATGTTTCTTCCAGTTGCGGCTTACCCTCCACGTCACTTTGCTCCTCATGAATGCTTTCGCTCTCTGTTTCCTGTAACAATGTACGTTTCAACCATAATGCAGTCTCTTTATCAAATATCAAATCAAAATCCGTTTCATTTGCAGTTGCTGACGAATTAATATCGAATTTCAAATGATATACACGAAAGATTCGCTCAAATAAATTCTGCTGTAAATTCACTGTGGCAATGCTTGACAGCTTCACCGTCTTTTTCCGTTTCATCAGGAAATTTTTTTCTTCAATAAAATTCTCATTCTCAATATACAGAATAGTCTTTCGCCATCTGACGTAATTAAAAATTAGCAGTATGACAAAAATTCCAATAAAAATAACAACGGAAATCAATATAATGACAGGTAACGCTACTGGTTTATCATCAATCTCCATCAGCGGTTCATCGCTACCTTCTGCAATAGCAGAAACGATACCATAAATCAATGCCAGAAACCAAAAAGACATTTGATGAATACTTTTAATGACAATGCTACTTTTGTGACATCTCATCTTCTCCATAATTGCCTCCTTCTTCCAATTCCTGACGTCTGACTGTTTTCCTGATGCTTGCCTGAAGGTCATTTGCTATCTTATCTGCACATTCCTTTTCCAGAAAACGGATGATCACACTACCACCGGCTGTTGTAGCTTCCACTTTTCCTAAACCAAATATCCGGTCAATTGGACCTTGCATAACTTCTATCTGGTGTACACGTTCAATCGGTGCAATTTCTTCGGTAGTAAACCAAAATCCCTCTATAATATCAATTTTTTCTTCATTAATACAATAACGGTATCGCTTATATCGTAAAATTGGTGTAACAATAACACCTATTATACATAACACGTATGTAACCAGTAAAATCAGAAGTACCCAATCCGGTACACCATCCACTGCATTTTTCAGTAGAATATACCCGGCCATGGAAATGATAATCCAGATAACGGTGGCTATCAGCTCTGCTATCCTCATACAACTCTTTGCTTTTGGGCTTAACTTTCTAAATGAATCCTCCATTGTACTCCTCCTACTCTCGTATTCCTTATTTGTTTCGGCGTAATTTATTCTGACACTTTTTCTTCCTGTAGCGCGCCATCCCGTTCTACTGTCTTTTCTGATTCTGATGCAGCCTCGAGTTCTACCACCGCATCTACTTCCGGTGTTTTTTTCTGCTCCACCTTTTCACCATCCTGAACAGCTGGATTTTCCTGTACCGGTGCTCCATTCTGCATTACTGGTCTTTGCTGTACAGATGCACCACTCTGCATGACTGGTGTTCCCTTGGATTTCTGATACATCATCTTATACACAACACATGTGTCTGAAATTCTGTCATGAAGTCCCTGCTTACGATGATCCAATCCGGCAACGATGTAACCAATGTATATGATGATGGCTGATAAATATCTGCCTACTGTTTCACGAATCAACACTGTCAGGAACGACAATTGTTCACCATCTACACTGACTACTTTAATTTTCATCAGATATTTTCCCAAAGTTGCTCCGCAACAATAAGTGGAAAGCACAAAATATGTGGCTGTCAGCACATAATATAAAATATCAAACACATTGTACTCAAACAATATGGATTGAAACAAAATACTGTCACCCATGGATAATTTCAAAAACCATACAGGAACTTTAATCACGCAAAGCACCACATTCACCAACAGCATGTCAATAAGGAAGGCTGCCAGTCTGATGAAAAATCCTGCATATACCGGCGTTTCCTTATTGTAAGCCATCTGCATAATACATTACACCTCCCATTTTATCCTTCTCAAGCATATCGCCGACTACTTCTGCGTCAGAACGACTTCTCAAGCTCTGAAGGGAAGCAAACAGATTCGCAAGTCCAAAGGTGTCCTTACCAGAACGCTGATAAATCGTAATATCCGAGCCAAGCTCCTGGCGAATTTTATCGAAATACTCATCCTGTGTACTTATGCCGTCGATTAAATCTAAAGACAATGCCTGCTTTGCTGTATAAATACGGCCATCTGCTAATTTCTTTACGGTATTTATATCCATCTCTCTACTTTCAGAAATAATAGATACAAACTGTTCATAAGCTTCATCAACCAGGCTCTGCAAAATAGCTCTCTGCTCTTCTGTGAGGTTTTCACCAGCAGAACCCATAGCTTTATTTGCACCGCTGGTAATATTGATTTCCTGAATACCTAATTTTTCATATAATCCCTGCATATTGGTTAATTGCACAATAACACCAATGGAACCCGTCCAGCAGTTACGATTTGCATAAATCTCATCCGCTGCCATAGAAATGTAATATCCACCTGAACAGGACTGGTCTGCATAATAACAGTAAATTTTTCGTCCTGTTTTCTCTTTATATTCCATGAGCTTCAAATATAAATCATCTGAAGCAGTCACCTCACCACCTGGTGTATTCATGTAGAGCATAATTGCCTTATTATATTTATCCTCCATAAGCTGGTCAATATACTTCATAGTAGACGGATGGTCATATCCCTCTGTACTCCCCCATGCAGAGGTTGTTGGCTCACTGTATATGGTTCCTTCTACTTCTACTACTGCCACATAATCTTCTGCCGGTGTTTCTGTTTCTCCTGTGGCTAACATTTTATCATACACAGACATGTACGAAGCAGTTGTCTTCTTTGCCCAAGTATTAATTGCTACGCTCGATACTCCTGTTACTACAAATACAGCTGCTGCAACAATAAATGCAACAATTTGCTTGTTTTTCATAATTACCTATCCTTTCTATTTTTCATGATTGTATTATTATAATAGTACAATCATATCCATTTTTCAACAGTACTATTTTCCTATTTTTAAGTCTAATACCTATTAGAATACATTAGAAATTATCGATGCTATTACACAAATTCCTGCATTTTCTGTGCAAACTCCTGCTGTATATCACCCCCAAACATCATCTGACCTTTTCTATAGATTTCCCTTGCACCTTGCATATTTTCACTTGTCTTATAGCACCCGTATGAATACAAAAGCCTTACAAATGACAGGCATTCGTAAGGCTTTTGCAATTACAATAACTCTTTTAATAATTTATTTACCATACCCGGGTCAGCTTTGCCCTGAGTTGCCTTCATTGTCTGTCCAACGAGGAAACCGATTGCTTTCTGCTTACCATTGTGGTAATCTTCTACGGACTGTGGGTTTGCCGCAATCACTTCTTCCACTGTTTTGCGAAGCGCACCTTCATCGTTCATAGATTTTAATCCATTTTCTTCCACATATTTCTCCGGATCAATATCTTCTGCAAAAATCTTCTCAAATACTTCCTTTGCCACGGTACTGTTAATGGTTCCTGCATCGGCAAGTTCAATTAATTTTGCAAGATTTTCCGGTGAGAAATCTAATTCATCTGCTTCTATTTCTTTTTCTTTCATAAGACGCATCGTTTCCACCATTAACCAGTTGGATACTTTCTTTGGCTTATTGCAAATAGCAGTCGTTGCTTCAAACAAATCTGCTAAATGCTTTGAACTTGTGATAATCTCTGCATCATATTCCGGAATGTCAAATTCTGCTTTGTATCGAGCTAATTTTTCTGTACGAAGTTCCGGCTGTTTTGCACGGATATCCGCAATCCATTCATCACTGATTACAATTGGTACTAAGTCAGGCTCTGGGAAATAACGGTAATCCTGTGCATCCTCTTTGGAACGCATTGCATAGGAATATTCCTTATTGTCATCCCAACGTCTTGTCTCCTGAACGACTGCTTTTCCTTCTTCTATTAATTCGATCTGACGAGCACGTTCTCCTTCAATGGCTCTTGCAATTGCCTTGAAAGAGTTTAAGTTCTTCATCTCTGTTCTTGTACCAAATTCTGTGGCACCAACTTCTCTTACGGATAAGTTGACATCGGCACGCATCGAACCTTCGTTTAACTTACAGTCAGATGCACCTAAATACTGGATAATGGTGCGAAGCTTCTCTAAGTAAGCAATTACTTCATCAGCAGAACGCATATCCGGCTCTGATACAATTTCGATCAGCGGTACACCGGAACGGTTAAAGTCTACTAAAGAGCAGTCTTCCCATTCATCATGCACTAATTTACCAGCATCTTCTTCCATATGGATCTCATGAATACCAATCACCTTTTTACCTGCCGGTGTATCAATTTCTACACCACCATTGCGGCAGATTGGAAGATATAACTGTGATATCTGGTAGTTCTGCGGGTTATCCGGGTAAAAATAATTCTTACGGTCAAATTTACAATACTGGGTGATGGAACAGTTTGTTGCTAAACCGACTGCCACTGCGTATTCTACCACCTGTTTATTTAATACTGGCAATGAACCTGGCATACCGGTACAAACGGGACAGGTATGTGTATTTGGCGCACCACCGAATTCTGTACTGCAGGCACAGAAAATCTTTGTTTTTGTTGCTAATTCTACATGGACTTCAAGTCCAATGACAGTTTCATACTGCTTTGCCATTGTCTGCACCTCCTAGACTTCCTTCGCTGCTTCACAACGAACATATTCTCTTGACTGTTCATATGCGTAAGCTGCACGAATAATATTTTTCTCTTTGAAGCAATCACCAATCAACTGTAAACCGATTGGAAGTCCTTTTGAATCCATACCACATGGTACGGAAATACCCGGAAGTCCTGCTAAGTTCACAGAAACGGTGTAAATATCTCCTAAGTACATTTTAATTGGATCACTTAAGGAAGAACCTAATTCCGGAGCAGTTGTAGGAGCTGCCGGTCCTAAAATAACATCATATTTTTCAAATGCTTTATCAAATTCTTTCTTGATTAATGCTTTTGTACGAAGTGCTTTTAAGTAATAGGCATCATAATAACCAGAGCTTAACACGAAAGAACCTAACATAATTCTACGTTTTACTTCAGAACCAAAGCCTTCGGAACGTGTCTTCTTGTACATATTGTGAAGTCCATCATACTCCTCTGTACGATATCCGTATTTTACACCTTCAAAACGCGCTAAGTTGGAACTTGCTTCTGCTGCTGCAATAACATAATAAGCAGGGATTGCATATTCTACTAAGCCTAAATCAAATTCTTCAACGATTGCGCCTTTTTCTTCTAATACTTTTGCTGCTGCAAGTACAGCTTCCTTTACGTCCTTATCAAGACCTTCTCCGAAATAATCCTTCGGAATACCGATTTTAAGTCCTTTCACATCATCTACTAATGCAGATGTGAAATCGTAGTCATCACGTTTTACAGAAGTAGAATCCTTTGGATCGTAGGATGCAATTGTCTCTAATATGGTTGCACAGTCTGTTACGTCCTTTGCTACCGGTCCAATCTGGTCTAACGAAGAACCGTATGCAATCAAACCATAACGGGATACCGTTCCGTAGGTTGGCTTAATTCCTGTTACACCACAGAAGGAACTTGGCTGACGGATACTTCCACCGGTATCGGATCCTAATGCGTAGAAACATTCTTCTGCTGCAACTGCGGCACAAGAACCACCGGAAGAACCTCCCGGAACGTGATTTGGATTAAATGGATTCTTTGTCACACCGTAAGCAGATGTTTCTGTTGTGGAACCCATAGCAAATTCATCCATGTTTGTTTTTCCTATGATTACTGCTCCTGCCTTCTCTAAGTTTAATACGGCTTCAGATGTGTAGGTTGGTACAAAGTTGCCTAAAATTTTTGAACTACATGTGGTGAGTATGCCTTCTGTACACATGTTATCCTTAATGGCAACCGGTACACCTGCTAAAGGTCCTGTCAATTCACCATTGTCAATCTTTGCCTGAATTTCTTCTGCTTTCTTAATGGCACCTTCTTTATCTACTGTCACGTAGCAGTTATAGGTGTCTTCATATTTTTCTATCTGTGCAAGAGAAGCTTTTACTGCATCTACAACCTTTACTTCGCCTGCTTTGATTTTCTTTCCTAATTCAACAGCTGTCAAATTGGTTATACTCATGTCTGCTCCTCCTATTCTACTGTCTTTGGCACTTTAAATGAGCCATCTTTTACGCCTGGTGCATTCTTTAATATGTTGTCTCTGTCATCGCCATTTGTTACTACGTCTTCACGAAATACATTTGTTACTGGGAAAACATGTGACATTGGTTCTACACCTGTGGTATCTAATTCGTTTAATTTATCAATATAATCTAACATCTTGCCCATATCGCTTTTTGCGGCTTCCTTTTCTTCGTCGGAAAGCTCTAATTTGGCAAGGATGCCTACATATTCGATTGTTTCATCGGAAATGATGTTTGCCATTGTAATTCCTCCTTATTTTATAAATGTTGACCATTCACGCGCTGGTTGATACCTCTACATTTGCTATTCTTGTTCTGGCAAATGCTTATCTAAACTATACCAAAATTCTTTATCTTCTGATTGAACATATCTAGAATCTCAAAGAGATTTGAGCCGCTTTACGTTTACTGACTCGATTATGGTTCTAAGCGGCTTAGGGAATCTCAAAGAGATTTGAGCCGCCTTACGTTTGCTGACTTGATTATGGTTCTAAGCGGCTCAAATCTCTTGGGAATAGCGTGGTTTCTCTTACGTTTTCCTCACCGATTAATTTCATGGTGAGTCGCTCTAAGCCGATTCCGATTCCGCCGTGTGGTGGCATACCATGCTTGAATGCGCTTAAATATGTTTCCATTCCTTCGTCTGTCATTCCACGGGCTGCTACCTTTTCCATTAACATGTTATAGTCATGGATACGCTGTCCGCCTGTTGTAATTTCCATTCCGCCAAATAATAAGTCAAAGCTTAAGGTGTATGTGGTATCTTCCGGGTCATCCATTGCGTAGAATGGTCTCTTCTTCGATGGGTAATGTGTTACAAACACAAAATCTGCACCATACTCCTCTTTGAAATACTGACCAATTAATGCTTCTTCTTCCGGCTCTAAATCATATGGATTCTTGATCGTACGGTTGTATTTCTTAGAAACTAATTCTTTTGCTTCTGTAAAACGTACTGTTGGAATCTTATCTACGTTTGGAAGTGTAATATTTAATGTTTTTAATTCTCTTGCATAATCTTTCTTTAACAGTTCCATTGTGTACTGTAAAAATCCGGTTTCCATTGCCATGATATCTTCAAAGCTGTCAATGTAACCCATCTCAAAGTCAAGTGAAGTATATTCATTTAAATGTCTCTTTGTATTATGCTTCTCTGCACGAAATACCGGAGCTGTCTCGAATACTCTGTCAAATACTCCAACCATCATCTGCTTATAGAACTGTGGACTCTGCTGTAAAATAGCCGGTCTATGGAAATATTCTAAACGGAACAGGTTGGCTCCACCTTCTGCACTCTTAGCACCTAACTTTGGTGTGTGGATTTCTGTAAATCCCTGTGCATGTAAAAACTCACGGAAACCTCTTACGATTCCTTCCTGGATTCTGAATTTTGCACGTTCTCTCACGTTACGGAGTGTGATTGGGCGCATTGCCATTTTTGTCTCTAAGGATGTATTTAATTTCCATTTGCTGATTGCAATTGGCATTGGTTCTGCTGGTTCCGATAATACCTTAATTGTTTTTAAACGGATTTCAATTCCATTAGGTGCTCTGTCTTCTTTTGCTACCACACCTTCTACTTCTATTGTGGATGCTTCTTTTAAGTCTTTGATATTGAATTCTGTTACACCTTCTTCATATACGCACTGTAACAATCCTTCTCTCTTACGAAGTACCACGAATGCCACATCACCCATATCGCGGATTGTGTGCACTGCACCGTTTACTTTTACTGTCTGTCCTAATAATGCTTCATCCAGTAACTGGGTAATTTCCAATGTTTCTTTCTGGTTTACACCCTGCATAAATTCCATGTTTTTGTTCCTCCTAAAATTAAATCCATTTCCTAATTATGATAAAGAGTTCGCTGGCGAACTCCAACGCCGGATTTGGCATGACGTGCATCTTCCTTTCAAATCCAAGCGCAAACAAAAAATCCCGAAGCATAGATTCCTCTACACTTCGGGACGGAAATTCATCTTCCGCGGTACCACCCGCATTGCCGGCATCTCCGGCCTCTCATACGCGTAACGTGCGTTCACGTACTGCCCTACTTTTCACTTTCGCCTGTTCGAACAGTCTGCTCCAGAGTGTTCCTTCCAATAATTCCCCTAATGATGCTCTCAGTCGGTGACATCATTTTCCTGTCGGGTTCCATAAAGGAAAGTCTCTTTCCTTGCATTTCACTAAAGTCTTACTTATCCTAGCACACTTTTTTCATAATGGCAAGGGGATTTTTTTCTTCCAGAGCGCAATTTTTATATATTTTTCATTACACTACCACCATCTACACATGGAAATATGTCAACCAACAGTTTCCATCCTATTTTCACATTACATTGGAGTTCCTACTTCAATCAAATTACCATCTAAATCATAAAAACGAATTACTTTTTGTCCCCAGCTATGCGTCATAAGTTTGTTAACATATTGAATAGAAGGATATAAACTTTCTAATTTTTCAACAAATGCTTCTATGTTTCTCTCTTCAAAATACAGCTCACAGGAATTATTTTCCGGAACAATATCTTTCCCTAGAAACTTTTTCCAGATTTTTTCATCCTGAAGCACAAGACCTTCTGTTAAAATCATATTACCATCATTATCTAGCACCTTATTTAAACCAAACAGAGCATGATAAAACTGTTTTGATTTTTCAATATCTTTTACAACAATCAAAATATTTTTTAATTTCATTGTCTTTTCCTCCGTAGAATTCAGCATCTTCTTTTCAAATTCGTGCGCATCAGTTTTTATATACTAGGAAATTTCATACATTACGTCATAAAACGTACCGTTGTGTTTTCCTAGTATATGAACAAAATCGCTGCGCGATGGCCAGCCAAGGCTGTGACGCAGTGATTTTGTTCAATTAGAATTTATCTCTTCATTTTCCTGCACCCTTTTATTATAAAAATCACCCCAACAATCATTATTGGAACGAACAGCATCAAAGACATAAAAACAGTAAGCTTCTTTCTTAACAAACTGTCCTCGGAAGGAATTCCATACACCGCTGCAATATCGTTTACATCAACAACCACCGTATCATAGGTAGCTTCTGTCCGTTCTATAACATCCCTCAAAACCTCTCCATCATAAAAAATATCATAACCTGCACCCGAACTCTCATTTAGAAATTGCAAATCGTTTTTCGAACTGATACCTAAATATGTTCCATCTTCAAGTTCAAAAATATATAAATTCTTTAGGTCATGCCTTTCTTTTGAATCGCCAAATTTATAATTTATATCCCTCTCAACATATCTCCCTACCGTCCTAAACTCCTGACAGCCTTCCTTAAGAAGTTCTTCCCTTTCATTTTCGGAAACCTCATTGATTTGCACATCCAAATTATGGTTCATCATCAAAGGAAGCACCACTGTAAAAATTACAGACACAACAACAAACGCTATTCCCATAAAAGCCATTGCTTTCCCTGATTCATATTTTCTACCCGCCGGTGTCCATTGCCGCGGTGTGGTCAAAACCATTCCACTTCTTTTTCTTTCCTCAAAAATGGCTTCCACAGCCGTGTCTGCTTCCGCAAAACCGGCACCTGTCATATCCTGATAATATTTTATTGCATCTGCTTTTTGTTCCGGAATATAATTTTTGAAAATATAATCTTTGATTTTGCATATTTTATTGTTATCGGCTTCTTGGTTCGTTCTTAACACATCCCACCGGCAATTAACTTCCGGAAGGTTACTTTCTCCACTTTTATATCTTTTCACCTTTTTTTGATGTGCTTCTTTATTTTCCTTTGTAAAACCAAATAAAATCTTTGAATTGTGTTGATAACAAAGCTGCATAATGTTCATAATCTCTGCATCCTCTACATTATCACACAAAATATATGTATTACCATCAAACAAGGCAAACGCCACCGCCGGAATTTTGGCATAACGGGTTTTTCTCACACTTTTATACATCATACTGATTTCATTGTAATCAATAATTGCTTCTCCTAAATCAATCACAAACTTATCCGTGAAATATACTTTTGCTCCTGTCAATGGATTCCGAAAAATTCTAATCGTAGCATGATTGATATTTGTAATAATATTTTCTTCTCCGTATTTCTTCAATGCTTTTCGAATATTTTTTCCATTGGCAAAATAAGTATAAATCCCGAAGATTCCACAGATAGCCATAACACCTGTGAAACAGACCGATAGGACTGCTATCGCGATAATTCCATCTGTTCCATCTTCTCGAAACCCTTGTATAAACACCACTTCCAGTAAAACAGCAAAAATCAGTAGCAAAAGTCCAAATATTAAGGTTATCTTTTTACTTTTAAATTTAATTTCATTTCCATTATTCATAAAATCTTCCCTCTCTCTTAGAGGAATATCCTGCTTTCACAAAAATATTCCACTCTATCTGAAAGCACTTGCTCTTATACATATTTTACCGCTTCCGAGCTTGCATCAGGTAAACAAACTCCATTTTCCCAGTTTGAAACAGAACGATCTGTTACGCCCAATTTTTCAGCTAATTCCAATTGTGTCAGTTTTTTTCTTTTTCTACACTCTGCAATAAATGCTCCAATTTTCTTTTGATTCATATTTCATCAACTCCTTTTCTAATGGTAATTATTAGGCGTTTGTGAAAGTGATGACCATCCGTAAATTGTCAGAATTGTTTGTAGCAAATAACTGCTTACTACATAGTCTATATTTGACGCGCTCTCGCTCCCTTCAAACGTAGCGGACACTAAGGCTGTAAAATACACAGCCCAAGTGCCGACGTTTTCAGAGGGTCACATATAGACTATGTAGCAAACAGCTA
>JBGVMW010000314.1:0-9430 GCA_045125095.1 Lachnospiraceae bacterium | reverse complement strand
TATACCTCATGGCGAACAATGTCAAACAAATTGCAATAATAATTCATCTCAAAACGAGCTCTCAAACACGCATAAATTCTAGCCATAACAAAAACAAAGCACCTCCGCATAGGAAGTGCTTCAAACAACATAATCTCGTTCCTTATTCAGTTTTCAAGTAAATCTGCACCTTACCATACACAACTGCCAGATTCACACTCTCCACTTCCTCCGGTGTAACCCATACCGTAAAGGAAGTTGCCACCCCATCCGGCTCCGTGATTCTGTTGCCGGCATTGTCATATACCTCGCTCACATAGACATTCTCCGCAAACAATTCCAAAAGTTCTGTTTCAGGATTTAGCGCATACACATCCACGATATCTCCTTTTCGAAGAGATCCGTTTACACCACCATCAAAGGATTCTGCCGGAAATGATGTAATCTCATAGCCATTCTTGTACTTATCCATCACAAGATCCTTGTCTGCAATATCATCCTTCATAACCATCTGTGTCTTGGTCATGACATTTTCAATATAGAACCCATCCTTGGGCAACTCATCCAAGGATTTATAGGCACAGGTTGGAATCGCTGTTAAGTCCACAGATATCACTTCAAAATACTTACCTGCGTCTTCGCTCTTTACAAAGGTGTTGGCAGCCACATCCTCACGCATGGCAAGAACCGGCCCCTTTAAGCTTTCTGCCTCAAGTTTATTCTGTATAGCAAGGTACAATGCACATACCACAATGCCTGCAATGATAAGCGGCAATACCACTACCTTACAAACAGAAATGAGCTTATCCTTTACGCTAGTTCCTGTACTTTCCTTTTTCTTTGAAGCTTTGGCATTCTTCTTTGCCTCACGCTCCATCTTCTTTCTCTCTTCATCACTAATCTTTTTCTCAAACATATTTCAAATTCTCCTTCCTTAATTGTTGATCTCCAAGGTACAATAGATGTCCTTGGTTTTTGTAATAAAACTTCCATCGATTATATTCTTTATGTCAAATTTCACACGACCATAAGCTGATGTTTCTCTGACAATATCCCCTTTCGGAGATCTTACGTTTCCTACTCTTCCGGTCGATACACTCTTGTTTCCACCTGGTCCACTGTAAGATGTAATCTTCACCTGGCTCCCTTCCACCTCATAGCAGATGTAGGAATCAAATGCGAAATTGTAATAAAAACCTGTTGTTTCTGCTATAGCAGCATTCATGCAATCCACAAACAGACCATGTGCCTCATCTACACTTCGAAATCTAATAACCGGTGTTCCCGTCATCTCATAAGTTTCAAAATAGTAGATATCATCCGCTACCAAACTAGCGAGCACGGAATCAGCAAGGGAATCATCCACATGATGCTGATGCGTCATAAGTCTTGCCACCTGTGCCAAATATAGTGTAAGCACCACCATCATAAGAGCTAGAGTGAACATCACCACATATCCGATTGCACCAGTGGCTTTCTTCTTTTTTACTATCATCTTCATCCTGCCACCTCCTACTGCTTTGCCGTGGTCTGCCGGTTAATCGTAATTGTCACCGGATGATCAGATACCTTTGAGATTCCTCCTGCAAAAGCCAAGATATTCTCGTTGTAGGTTCCCGAAATCTTAAGATAGATTCGATCTCCATAATTTACTTCCCGCATAGTCGTGCCACTAAGGGAAATATTGTATAGTCCATAACTTTCAAGCTCTGCAATCAAAGCTGTTTGATCCGCCGCTGGCAGATAACCTTCCGTTTCCATGATTAGCATGTACTCTCTTGCGGTCTGTCTCATTCCCCACTTATCAGAGATACCAGAAAAGGCACCAAAGATGATGACTAAGAATGCACACATGACAACCATATTAATCATCATGACAAGCATGTTTTCAATCATGGAAGCCTGCTTTTTCTTTTTTAACACTTCAATCAATCAAACCACCTCCCTTTTAGAATCCAATCTGCATCTCTAACAGTTTCATGATGATGCAATAAAGAATCATTGCCATCAGATCTATTGCTATAAAAATGACATACATCATGGTCTTGTTTTCAAGCATCGTACAACGCTTCTTATTCACACTGATCTGTTCTCTTTCAATGTTACTTTCCAAAGTCTTAAGCGCTTCATCCACCTGACCCGTACTCTGCAGGGATTTTATAACCGTACAAAAGCTTGATATCTCTCCATTGGAAAAACTGAGTTCTAGTTCATCCAAGCAGTCATCTAGGCTAACCCCGGATTCCAAATCATTTCGAAGCTTAAGAAGTGCTGTTTTTAGTCTCTTATTCTCCACTACAATCACCGCATCCTGAAGAGCATCTGCTATGTACTGTCCTCCACGCTTTCCATATAGTACAGACCTGCTCATCTCCATGATGTCCGGCATCATCTCTTCGTTGGATGCCTTATTCTTTTGTTGCAACATCAAATCTAAAAACAGCCATCCAATGATTCCTGCCACAAGTGAAATAGGCTTTGCAGCATCACTCTTGAAGATTCCGGCACTGATAAAGAATACAATCATGGCAAACATGCCTGCCATTAAGCCCTTAAATAAGTACCACTGGCTGACCGAAATCTGGTCTTTTAATAAGACTCCGGCTCCCATCTTCCTAAGCTGGATTTGCTTTTCATACACAAATCTGGTAAACCCCTTTGAATTTTTAATTCTCTCTAAATGCTTCTTTGCTTCTCTTGTTGGAGTCGTTCCAGAAATCAGATAAACAGTTCCCTGCACCACTCCAAATATGAGAATGAATAGAAGCCCACATAATACATAAATCAAACTTCCACCTCCTATTTATCCGTTCCAAACATTTTGACTCCGACCATCAGATACAAAAACCCGGTAATCAATAAAAGAATCTGTCCAAAAAGATTTCCGGTTAAGCTTCCCTTTACATCAATTTCAAGACCGGCTCCGATGATCCATACAATAACAACTGCCATAATTGAAATCACGGTAAGCGTCAGCTTGCTTGAAAACAAGATATTCTTTCGATCCTCTCTTGCTGACAATCCGGCTGCAATCTGTCCCATCATCTGCACTAACACTTCCTCGTAATTTGCCTGATAATGCATACAATTCTTTAGGTTCACGATAATGGTTTGCAGCTGCCTGTTATCCACAGACTCCTTCATGTAATCAAATGCAATGTCTACATTTCCTGTATTCTCCGCATCGGTTACAAACTTCTCTACAATTCCCTTTAGTGGACCGTTAAGTGCCGGAATGGTATTGTTCATAATCGTCACAATGTCACTGCTCCCCTTTGCATGGTTGGAAAGAATCGAAATAAAAATTGCAATTCCATCCTCAATCTGGTTGTACGTCTTTCCAGAAAGAGCCTTAAAAAACACATACACTGCCACAGCCTGTGCTACCATCAAAAAGATTGCCACTAGCACATTTCCTGCGATTAGGTTTCCCTCCAAAAAACCTGCAACCGCTGCTAACATCATTCCAATAAGAAGTGTCTCCCCACTCATCCATGGAAAAACGTTCTTTGCTCCACTCGTAAGCACCAGACGATCCATTTTATATAGAAGGGAATTGTTTTCAATGGCACCGAATCTTGTTACAAATTCTGCTTCACTTAAAAGCTTGTGCTCCGTATTATCCTTGTATCTCTTTATCAGATTTCCCCAGACACTGCGCTCCCCAAACCGCTTGTGAAGAATTGCAGCAAATGCAAAAACTAAGAGAAACAATGCTATCCACGGTATTAACTTAATCATCTCTGTCTGTGACATCTATTTCCATCTCCTCTCCTTTGTCTGATTTTTCTTCAATCAAAACTTCTTTCTGTCTTTCCATAAAATCCGGATCACTCGGATCGTAAATGACCACTCCGTCCTCGTCATACTCTATGATTGGGTCATTCCAATTGATGTTCTCGTCATATGGCTCTCCATTGTACTTTGTCACGTCCTTGTCAGCTACATATCGAAACAGTCCCACACCGTTTACAAAGTAATACCCACTCTTAAAGTACTCTGGAATCTCTATCACAATGAAGTTTGAGTGCATGAACTCGTAATTGTAGCTTGTGAACCTCTCCAAGCTGCTAAAACAATGGATATTTGCAGTCAGATTAAAGTCCTGGTAATAGGTTCCCGTGTAAAATTCACAGGTGTAAACCTTGTCCTTCTTTAATCCAAGAACCGTTCCACCGTCTGAGATGTTCTCTTCTGTTACCCTTGTATTTCCGACTTTATCCAAATACAACCTTGTGATAGCCTGTAGCTCTGCTAACTGTGCTGCATCTGATTTCATATCAATGGAATACTTGTAATCATCTTCATCTGTATCCGCAAAAGAAAAATAATAATGGCCGCCCATATCGGAAACCATGTTTGAAATACCTATGCTGTAGCCATAATCTGCAAATCGCTCAAAAATGATTTCTTGTGGAACCTCTGTGCTTGATACATAAATCAGCTTGTCTTTACTTGTCACGGTTGGAATTTGATTGTCTGTGTCAGAATCAATCCATATCGCTCTTGGATAATTGATAGTGGTTCCAAGTTCCTCCTTCCTGAAGTTGTACTCACCCTTGATGCAGGTAAAAAACACGTTCCGCACCACATCCCTTTTTAAGTCCTCTTCAATATTTCCACCTTCATGGTGCCAGACATATGCCTTACCACTGCTTAAATCATCCACAGAAGAATAACTGTTAGGCTTTTCTTCTGCGCTTCCACTTAAGGTGGCAAATAAGTCTATTCCAAGAAACGGAGCTACAACCACTGCCACTACAATGAGAGTAATCACGATTCCACTGATTATTAGAATCTTCTTTTTGCCCATTTATGCACCTTCTCTCTTGAACGGATAAACCTGCTCATAAATCAGACAACTCTTTACTTTGTCCCATCCTGCAATGCGGATAATCTCATCTACATGGAAGTTTTTAAGATGTACTACATATTCAAATCCCTGTAACTGCTTTAATGCATCCTTTGTGGAATACCCTGTAGCCTGACTGATATAATCTGCCATCTTATCAACTGCCATTTCACAGCTTTCACCATGCACCGAAGTCCAGCATTTATGCCCCGTCATAGATGCTTTGGAAAGTCCTGCAGCTTCCTGTCCTTCCTTTACCTCACCTACAATCACTCGATCCAAATCTACAAGAAGTGCTGCCCTTGTCAGATCCCCAAGTTCATAGGAAATCTTAGAATCCCCGCCATTCGTTAATACATGTGCTGCAAACAAATCCGGATGATTCATATCAAAAAGTTCTGCATTCTCCTGACAGATCATCACAGACTCATCATGAGGAATTTCTGCAATCATGGCATTCATTAGTGTCGTTTTCCCACTTGCTCCCTTACCGGTAAACAAAATCCCTTTTGAGCCGATCATGCAATACATCAGTTCATTCAATTCGGCATTCTCTTCTGAGAAAAACTGAGGGATTCGATTGATTTTGATATTTTTTCTTTTATCCCCAGGTGCTTTATGCTTAAACATTCCCGCGTCTTCCAAAATACGAAGTGTATACTTTGTCTTTGGCACTTTTCTGATTGCCACTACAGGAAGTCCGCTGTCTGTAAGCAGTCCTGATATAATCGTAATTCGAAGAATGAAATCATCCTGCCCTGCATCCGTAAATGTCTGTATTGCGTTTGCAGTACCAAGATTGACTTTGTTTCTTTCCAGAATCTTTGTCACAAAACGCTTGTAATAATTCTTATCTGGAAAACAGATACCACTTCCAGATCTCTTGCCTGATGTCTTTACTCTGATATTATCCGGTCCATAAAGCTTAATATCTGAGATGTCTGACTGATGGATAAGTCCATCAATAATGCCATATCCCCAAAGTTCTTTTCGAATCAGATCCATAACAAAATTCTTCTCTTCCTCTGTAAGTTCCTCACCATTTTCATTCTGATAACCGGACAATTCCTGTCTGATTTCCATAAGAATCTTTTCCCTTGAAACGTCTAATGCTTCAATGTTTCTTTTTTCCAAATTTGCAAGCAGCCCGGCACTTTGCTTCTTATGAAACTCTTCACAAAGCAGACTGGCCAACTGCTCATATGATTTATCTTCTCTATTCATCTTCTACCTCCGTAATCACATCCGCCTTGTGGTGGATGTTGTTCTTGTCCTTTATTCCTTTTGCAATAAATACTCCGCCAATTGCTATGGCAAGTACCAATACAAAAGCAACTAATTTAATCAACAATTTTCTTTGTGCTGCAGGATCTGCCTGCTGTCTTGCCCGAAGAAGCAATTCTTCCTCTCTTTGAAGCTCCTTTGCCTTTTCTCTTATCTTTACGACATCCTCAGTTGACTCATAAAACAGTGGCTGCGTTGGCTTAAAGAAGAAACAGTACAAATACTTTCCATATGTCATGTCCTCTGTGTAATTACAGCCAAACGCCACACCAACCATCAAAAGTGCCATAAATATCAGAATGCATACGATTCTTGGTGTTTGAAAAAACAGTGGCAAAAGCACATTCAAAAGAACTCCTGCTATCACGCATCCAAAGAAAATGATTTTCTGTAATATGGTCTGATGCTTTAGGGCATCAATCCCAAATAGTGCATCTGAATCTATCTCTTCCAGATTCACATTTCGATTCATCTGTGCCATCTTTTTTCCTCCTTAGAACATTCTTGCAATGATAGAATCACTGCCCTTTACTAATCCGCTTATCACAATTGGCGTTATTGACATCTGCACGGTTATCAAAATGCACTTGTAAATGTTTGATGCTCCACTTAAATCAAAATTCACAAGGTTCGTACACAAACTTACGCCACACTTTACTGCGACCACCATCATTGCTCCTGAGATACAAAATCCAAAGAATGTCTTAATATAGGTAAGTAATGACCTTGAAATATCATGTCCACCTGCTCCAAGTGCAATGGCAATTCCTGCAAATGGAAGCACCATAAGAGGCTTTAAAATTCTCTGGAATGCAGAACTTATGATGGATAAACAACTTGCTACCATAATAAACAGCAGTACCACTCCACCAATTAAGAATAATAGTGAGCATCCAATGGTTGACCAGAACTCTGCAATCCATTCGCCGGACAATTCAAACTCTGGAAATTCCAAACAACTATCAATGATGGATTCCATATCTCCTGATACCGCTAACGTATAGGTTCCTGTTGCGGAAATCTTTCCGGTGATTCCATCTGCAAACGTCATTATGTAACCCATAATCGTCCACATATTTGCTGCAATGTATAAGATGATGCAGTACCTAAGTGCATCCTGCATAAACCTCAGAGCTTGTTGCCCTGGCGGTGCTGATACTACCGATTTGTAAATCGCAATAATAAAAAATACGGTTGCAATCGGTACTGTCGCATCACTGATTGCATTGTAAAATGTGTGAACCACACTGTATGGTGTTCCTCCACCTGCTGTCTTTGGACTGGTCGTAAAAAGTGTCATTGCAATGCCGATAAGTGCATTCCAAACGGAAAAGGCACAATTGTATAGAGCTTTTACTATCTCTGCCATTTCTCTCTCCTTTCATTACAAAAGACCTGACCCAGCTTTTACACTGAATCAGGTCCCACCCTTAAGTCAGCGCAGTAACAAGTGCACTAAGCCCTACAAGAACGCCTCCGGCTACAACGGAATACACTGCCTGGTGTTCACCCTGCTGATCCATCTGACGGAATGCCATCGCAAACTTAATTCCACCATACACGAGCATGACTGCTCCAATCGCACTACCTAAAGTCAAAAGAACTGACTTAAGATTTGTGATTGCTCTGGTGTAACTTGATGCTGCTAACAAAATTCCTGTTCCCATAATCGCTTTTCTCCTTTCCCGAATATTTGATAGGTACCACTTTCTTGGTCCTTCACAATACATTTGGGTTGAAAAAAGTCTCATTACTAAACGGAACTAAAAAATTTTTGATAAATTATCAATTTGTTCCACCGAAGTCTTTGGTGGAAACATGCTCATAATCTTTTCTGCGCTAAAATCTGCCATAATAAGCTTGTATAAATGCTTAATCTGACTTCTCGTATAGCCCGCACAGTCGAGCTCCTGCACGGTAACACAACGGTTCTGAAACCGCTTTTGTGCATCTCCTTCATATCCTCCCTCATCTCTGTACTGCTCAAAATCTAACTCCTTAAGATTGCAATACTCATCAAGATACTTCTCGTGATTCTCCCGAAGCCTCTTTTGCATATCCTCTGTCATCTTAAGAGTTGTTACCGGCTGCTTTAAGTCTCCTGCCATAATCATGTTTGATAAATCATCCATTGTAAGTGTCACTATAGCTGTACCATTTTCTCTAAGCTTCTTTGCCTCTCTTTTTGCCTCATCCCCAGATAAAACCATAACTTCTCCGTGTTGCTTTAATTTTCTTACCATCTGTCTCTTCTTTGGATCATATGGATTGTGCTTTCTACAAAGAAGCTTCACAAAATCCGTATTCTCCATCTTACATTTCGGTTCAAACAATGGATCCGTACCCTTAATCACAATGGCACACTCTCCATCCTTTTTCATGGCAAAGATATCTTCTGCAGAAAGAAGACTCTTTTCCATAACATCCTCTGATCTGCTGCTCTGTCCTTTATAATCCTTGGCATCTGAATCACTGGCTTTATGGATAGTCTGGGTGCCAAAATGCTTACTAAGATACTCACAGGAATCCATATCCGGTGCACCCAAAATATCAATGATGGAACAGTTACCAATTAAGTCCTTGTCCATGTCAAACTTCGGGAACTTACGCTTTAACTGTATTAAGTTTTGCACGATAATAACCGCTGACATATTTCTTGATCGCATGGTTGAAAGCTTCTCAACAAAGGAATCAGGAAGTGTGACATTGGCAAATTCGTCCATCAAAAAGGTCAGATGCTCCGGTAATGTCTCATGCAATTCTGGATCAATGGCTGTCAGATGATACAGCTCATCAAAGAATAAGGAATACACCATTGATGGAATCCAGTCATAATATCTCTTATCTTCACTTGTTACGATAAACAAGATTCTCTTACCGGTTCTACTGTTTTCCGATGGTCTTGAATAACCAAAACTCTCACCAATATGAATCTCATCCTCTGACAATAAATCCTGCACACAGGCAAGCTTCATATATCTGCAGTGCGCATCAAGGGAAGCTACAATAGAGGATGTTGTTTCTGCAGCACCGTTATAATACTTCTCAATGGCTACATAGCCCGGGAAGTCCATATCATACTTATCCTTCCACTTATGCTGCGCTCTCTTTGCAATCTTATATATACCATCTTCCCGATTATCAATGGAACCATCCGGTTTTGTAAATACTGTGGTTGCATCTAAAAGCTTTACAAAGGTTCTCCAATGCTGGTCCTGTGGTGGATAATAATAATGAATCAGATACAATATGGATGTCAAAAGTACTTCTGCGGACTGCTCAAAAAACTGGTCATTACCGCCACCCACATCATCC
>JBGVMW010000313.1:0-2092 GCA_045125095.1 Lachnospiraceae bacterium | reverse complement strand
GGCGGCGCACAGGCAATCGTTCGTCCATCCGGTACAGAGCCTAAGATCAAGACATACTTCACTACATTAGGTAAAGATCTTGCAGAAGCTCAGGCACAGAAGGATGAGCTTGCGGCAGCGTTAGCTCCATTATTTGCTTAATTTGTTTTATTAAAAATGAAGGGCGTGTGAAAAAACGTAAGTTTTTTCATGCGTCCCTTTTTCTTTTAGGTAAAAATCCTGTGTTTTCTTTAAAAAAGTGTATAACTCCCCTTACCCCATAAATCAGCCTTTATCTGTTTTATGCAGCATTCGATTTTCTCAGTTGTTTATTATGGAATTTATAGAGATTTTGTCCGATAGAAACGAGAAAAACCTCGAGACGAACGGATTTAATGCCTCTTCGTACGATTCGCTTGTACCATCGATCATTTTTCATGACTCCAAATGTGCCTTCTGCCTGAATTGATCGATTCATTCTGAGCAGAGCACCGTGGATACTTTCCAGGTTTTCTATCACTTCCTTATGCATGGCGGTAAGTTCGTGATTGATTCTCACCGTACGGTTCTTATCGGTCTTTTTACACTTTTCTGCATATGGACATCCGGAACAGTCTTCGCACTGGTACACTTCTTCCTGTCTTCCATACTGATTCCCTTTCACATGCTGACGATACTGCAGATGGAAGGCTTTTCCGTTCGGACAACGCATGACTCCATCTGCTCCGATTGGAAAATTGACTGCACGGAACGGATCTTCATGATATTTTCGATCCGTTGTTTCCTTCTTAAACATTGTAAATTTCATGTATTTTTCCATTCCGTTCTGCTCACAGAAAATATAATTATTGTAGGAGCCGTAACCGGCATCAGCAACAGGATACTTCGGATAGAATCCATAGATATCATGAAACTTATTCATCAATGGGACAAAGCAGTCCATATCAGAACGGTACTGGTTCACATCTACTACTGCAATATATTCGTCAGCAACTCCAATCTGTACATTGTAGGCTGGAAGAAGCTGATCATTTCCCATGTAATCTGTTTTAATGCGCATGAAAGTGGCAGAATGATCTGTTTTTGAATAACTGTTTCTTTCTTCACCGCAGATCTGTATCTTTTCAATATATTCTTCCAGCTTTTCCGAATACTCTGTAAGCTTCTCATAATGTCGTTGCTGTGTGGATTTATGATGTCCTCTTCCATGAGCAAACTTAGATTCATCCAGTTGCCACATTTCTGCATATTTTTCTGCCGCCTCCCTGATATATTCTGGTGCATACTCTGTATTGATGTTTAGTTTCGTTCCCGAATATGCCAATTCCTCATTGATTTCCTGAAAGAGAAGCGTGATCTTATCGTACAGACGGTATCGGGACTTCTCTGTTGCCTTCTTCCATACCCAGGAATATTTATTGGCATTAGCTTCAAATTTAGAACCATCAATATATAGATGCTGCAGATCCACATGTTCTGTTTCAAATATCTTTTTGTTAATGTCACTGAATATCTCTTCGATGGAATCCCCGAGTATTTCGTTGATGAAATAACCAAAGGTACGGTAGGATGGAGTTTCATGCTCCATAAGGTACATGAAACGGAGGTTCACTTTACACTGATCCTCCAGTTCGCGCAATGAGATGTAGCCCTTCGTCATAAATCCGAATAATACTGTTTTCAGCATGCTGATTGGGTCGTATCTAAATCTTCCAGTATAATGTTTTGGGATATTTTTCAGATACTTCTCCAGTTCAATTTCCTCCATAAATCGATCAAATGTCAGCACCGGATCACAAATATCCAGATAATCTTGAATAAGTATTGGCAAAACTGCCTGTTTTGGATTAGAATAGATTTGTGTTTTAGTTTTCATCACAAGTTAATTTTAACACAAAAAGAAGGATCTTGGGCTCTTATACGAACCCTCGGTCCTTCTTTTTTATGGGACTATTCTTTTTTCACAGCCCCTTTTTTCTAATATTCGATTAATAGCTTAATCCAAATCCATATTCGTAGTAGTTGCCTGCGGCATCTCTGTATGCGTAAGCCTTACCATTCTCATCTTTCATAGATTCTGGCATATACTGATCTTTATCAAAACCAGGTACAT
>JBGVMW010000312.1:0-2210 GCA_045125095.1 Lachnospiraceae bacterium | reverse complement strand
AGTAACTACTACTGTGCCATTAGGAAATACTTTAAAGGGAACATTTAACACCAATAATTATTATATTACTCGTGAGGCATTCCACAATAATTGTGTATACACTGCAAATAATAGGGAATTATTTGGCATAGAATTTGTGCACAATCCAGAGGGATTTATCCGCTATTTGACAGCTGAGGAGCACTATCACTTCTATTACATCAAAGACCTTTTGGGTAATATTCGCGAAACATATGTTAATCCGTCTGCTGGTTATAAAGAGTGTATCCAGCGCATGCAGTATTATCCGTCTGGACTGCCTTGGGCAGAATCAGCAGGTGCATCAGAGCAACCATGGAAATACAACGGCAAAGAGTTTGTGGAGATGCACGGCTTGGATGAGTACGATAGCAAAGCACGTTGGTATTATCCTGCTATCTGTCGTACAACCACCATGGATCCGTTGGCGGAGAAGTATTATTCAACCTCACCTTATGCTTGGTGTGGGAATAATCCAATAAATGCTATAGATCCTGACGGTCGAGACAGTATCTATGTTCATGACCAGTCTAAAAGACCTTCTGATTGTGGAATAGCGGGGGAAACATATACTGCAACCGTTGTAGTCGTACAGAATGGTGATATTGTTGGAGAATATAGAGGTAGTTCATATCCTAATTCAACTTCGAATAGTGATAATTCCACCCCATATAATACCATAAATGAAGGTGATTATCCTTTTAATAATAAATACGGTCATAAGCAAGGAACAGAAAAAGGTTTGAATATAATTAACAATAATGGTAAGCGTACCGTTCCTGGAACAAATAAAAATGGAGAAGAGGTTACTATAGAATATGGGAATGTACATTCTGGAAAGAGTGATAAAGGAAACTATAATAGTAGAGGATCAAAAGCATGCATAACCATACATCCTGATGATGCTGACGCATTTTTTTCGCATTTCACTTGGACGAATGATAAAAAAACAACAGGTAATTCTCAAGGACGGATTTTTATTAATCGCGATAAAGAAACGAAAGGAAAAAGAGATGAAAATTAATATGCCTATTTTTTTACTCATATTTTTATCTGTTTGCATTTTACCAGTATCACAACTTAATGCTGAGGATAAGATATGTGACAATTTTTCAGATTCAGAATGGGTTATATGGTTCGCAGATTCGTTAGATGTGAATACCGAAATAGGGGAATTGCGAAATGAATATATCTTTTGCCGCTTACAGTCTGAAGATGCTGAAAGTTTTATAGAATTCCTTTATTATGCCATAAATGAGAAAAATAAAGGAAAAATCACAAAGGAATTACAAATGCCTATACATGATGATATTGACATAAATAGATGCAAATATAATGTGTCAAAATCAAAAATAAATCGAAGATTCAAGAAATGGCTGATGTATCAACTTAATCATATTGAGAAATTTTGAGTTATGAAATCAAAACTTTTAATAATATTTTCTATCTGCGTATCCGTGCTTTACGCAGAAGAAAACACCTATATCAAACAGCAAGTAGCATACAAAGACCAAGGTGCCAGTGGCAAGGAAATGACTTGGGATTTTGGTATGCTGAGTCCAATCAACGAGGAGTACACCGTGGCGTATTCCATACCCGATAGCAACTATATGCACCAATGGTGCGCTACCGAGCATCGTACACGCTACTACTACACCCTCACCGCCGATACCATTTGGCGCACGGGGTATGAGAACCCAACCACCTTTGTGCAATACGCCCAGCCCGAAGCGGTTTTGCGCCTACCATTGCGCTATGGCGACACGCTCACCACCACCTTTGCTGCCAAAGGCGAGTACGGTCATCGTATACCAATGGCCCTCTCAGGTACGAATACCATAGAGGTGGACGCACAAGGCAAACTCATCTTGCCCGACAATACCTACGAGCAGGTGCTGCGCGTGCATAGCCAACGCCAATACATAGAAAGTGGTTTGGATAGTACCGCTATGTTGGTGGATAAATACCAATGGTTTGCTGCGGAGTCCTATATTCCCGTCTTCGAGAGCGTAACCGCCTACGAGATGGTAGGAGACAGCATGCAGTTGGCATTCCAAACATCGTTCTACTACCATGTAGAAGATACTACCGATTCTACCCATAAGGAGTTGGCACCAGTAGTAGATGAAAAGGCGGAAGAAACAGCCCCTGCGCTATTAACGAACTTATCCTATCTACCCAACCCAGTAGAA
>JBGVMW010000311.1:0-38807 GCA_045125095.1 Lachnospiraceae bacterium | reverse complement strand
TCGCAAGCTCAGACAACTATATTTTCCCGATTAACGCAACAAACAAAATCCCTAAGAACCACTAGACATCTAACCAACAGCCTCTGATAGCAAGCTACAGCCCCTCTCTCTGCCTACCATAACGAAAACGTTAATTGTTATGGCATATCCTTAAGCAGACAATCACGAGCCGCTTTTAGTAGAGGTGAAATTTTATATACAAAATGATAGCAGATTCGGAAAGGCAGGCTTCGGGTTGCAGTGAAAATTGGGAAATAGGGCTGTTCGGAAAGGTATAAGTGATTCTTAGAGGGTTGGATTGGTGCGTTAAGCGGAAAAATATAGTTGTCTGAGCTTGCGAGTTCTATATTTTTCCGCTTGTCCTTAGCAGCAATTCAAGCCTCTTAGAATCACTTATACCTTGGAGCCTGCCCCATTTCCCAATCTTCGCTGTAACCCGGAGCCGGACGGATAGACGTCATGATTGACACACGCACAAATCCGAATTCTGAAAGTAGATATTTTAAGTGATTTAATAATTGTTATATCTTGTTATCAAATATTCCGCTAAGCCTTGAAAATACTAAATTTATAAGCAGTCAATCCATTATCAGAATTTGTATCATGTTATAACGTTTCTCCTGTTATTATCACACCTAATAAGGGAAAAAACAAGGGAAAGAAAATCTGGTAAAACAATATAACAAATTATATCCAGACAGTTGGACTGAAATGATATGCCTATGATATTTTTTAGGAAAGGATCGATAAAAATGAGATTTGTTTATGCAGACTATAATCCTCAGACAAACAGCATTGATATTACAGCATTCGGAGGATATATCTTGAGGGTTGATTGTAATAAGGCAGAGGAAGGTTTGAAAATTACTCCTAATTCACAATGTGCATTGAATGCACTTGCAATTGATGAGCCATTAGAATATGCAAGAATTGCTTTAGATGGCGAAATGCAAGCATGGGTAGATGCCGAGGATAATACAGGGGTTTGGTAATTACTGGTAGTTTGTATGTTTGATTTTAACAAAACCAAAACGAAATATACAGAATAGATTGACAAAGTGCACAAAAAACGGTATAATATGTAGTATATAATTTGGAGGGTAAAAAATGTAGAGAGGACTTGATTTGTATGATGATGAGAAATACAATTTCACAGAACAGAACAGAACAGAACAGAACAGGCTATTTCTCTGTCATTTTTTAAGTCAAGTTTATTACAGCTGTATTAAAGTCGCCTTTTAATACATAGATTATTTCTATGTGTTAAAGGGCTTTTTTTTATTTAAAGTGAGGTGTATACCGAAAAAAGTGTAATTCAAAAGAAAATAATTTATAGGGTTTGTAGTATGTCAAATAAAAGGGGTTTATTTGACTACCAATACTAGAAATGGGGGTTGGCTTATGCAGAATGTAATTATGGAAGGTACAGGCGTTTATATTCCATCTAATAAGGTATATAACGAAGAGTTAGATGAGCATTTTAATAAACGTGGACTTAGTGCACATAGTCTTATGAAGCATCTGGGTAGAAGAAAACGTTATTTTATTTCAGAAGGAGAAAATACAATAACAATGTGTCAAAATGCCATTAACAATTGTATGAAAAAGAATAATCTTAATTTGCAAGATTATGAGATGATAGTATTTTGTTCGGATACTCCAGAATTTTTATCTCCGTCAAATGCCATAAAGATTACTGGTTTATATGGAGATGAAATGAAAAATGTGAGAGTTGCCTTTGATTTGAATAGTAATTGTACAGGAATGCTTCAGGGATTAGATATAGTGTACAAATATATGAAGGTTTCTAATATTAGCAAAGCATTAGTGGTAGGTTGTTTTTGTATAACACCAGCGACATTGTGGTCTGATACTGTTGTATATGCCACTTTTGGAGATGCAGCAGCATGTGTGGCATTGTGTTGTGAAGAGGCTAACGAGCTAAAGGGGTTTTTGGATACATTTACATTTGTAGATGCAAGCTACCATCAATACGTTACTTATCCAAAATGTGGTATGTCAAAAGTTCCTTTAAAAATAGTTGAACCAAATGAAAAAAGATTGGAATGGAATTCATTTTCTATGGATTTTCTTTCAGAAAAATGGGCTACTTCTATAAAGGAAGTTTTACAAAGAAATTCAGTGCAAATTGCGGATATAGATTATTACATTTTTTCTCAGCTTAGCGATGCTTATAATACAGAAACATTGAAATTACTAGGAATATCTCCAGATGATGGAAAATATCATTTTGTAGGTACAGAATATGGTTACACAGGAAATACATGTCCTATATTATGTTTAAATAGAATGTGGGATATATATTCTAAACCAGGAAACAAAATTATTATTTGTACAGTCGGAGCTGGTTATTCTATTATAGTGCATTTATATGAATTTTAAGGGGGTAGGTGGCTATGGAAAAGAAAAAAACAGCTGTTGAAGTGTATTTATCCACTGTATTTAAATGGGGGCTTATTATATTAGTGAGTGCTGCTATGTGTGCTACCATTATGTTTAATGCAGAAAAGATATTTGGATTATGTCAGGATGTTCCATGGAGTGCGACAATTATACTGGGGATCATGGACATTATATTTTATGCTATAGCAATACTTATTGTAAAAACATCGTTTGACGAGAATGGGTATTTGAAAGATGGAAAGTTAAAAGTTGGTAAATTGTTTTCTGCAATGGTTGTAGTTATACAATGGAATTATCTATTGTATGCAATTCCTTCAAGAACATTTTGGGGATTTTTATTCTTCTTTCTAATACTTATAGCATTTTTTTTAGATATAAAGTTAGTATTAGTTAGCGGATTGACATGTATGATTTCTTTATTTGTTGGTTGGGGAATACGGGGAACGAATTTAATGCCGATAAAAGATGAATTATTTCTTACAGATGTTCTTATGTGCGTTGCAGCTCTTACATTATCTTTAGTAGGGTTACTTATTTACGTTTACTTTGTATCACATTTTTTAGTGAATGCTAAAAAAGACGAATTGGAAAAAAATAACGAACATGTTATGAGTGTGTTGAACGCTGTAGAGTTATTGTCAGAACGCTTACATGAAGCCGGGATCTCTCTTTCACAGATTTCTGAAAATGAAAGTGCATCTGCAGAGGAACTTGCTGCAACCAGCGAACAATTAGCAGAAAGCAGCAATATTTTAAGTTCCAAAACAGATGAGAGTATGGATAATCTTAGCGAATTAAGTGAATGGGAAGGTGTTGTAGCAGATAATGTAGATAAGGTAGAAACAACATCAAAAGAGTTGCTTGATAAATCGATGGAAAATGAAAAACTATTAAATAATTTGCATACAATTAATGGACAAGTATCGGAATCTATGATGGCAACAACCGATATGGCAAAAAAATTGGCAGATGCTGTACAGGAGATTGGCGCTACATTAAATTTAATCAGTGAAATTTCTGAGTCTACGAATTTACTTGCATTAAATGCTTCTATTGAAGCAGCAAGAGCTGGAGAAGCCGGAAAAGGATTTGCAGTTGTTGCAACAGAAGTTGGTAACCTTGCAAACAATACACAGGCATCTTTAAAAGAAGTGGAAGCTGTGATTGGACGAGTACAGAATAATGTAAAAGAAATGACAAAACAGATTGAAGAAAACTCATCAAAACTGGATACACAAAACGAGTATTTTGAAAATGTATTCCAAAGTATGCAGGATATGACAAAATTATTGAATGTTTCCGTTGATGCAGTCAATACTATGGGGGAGGCTCATCATAAACAGGCTGAAGTCATTAAAAAGACGGTGTCCATTAATCAGGATATCGCAAAAAGCATTCGCAATGAGAATGAACAATTTGGTTCTATCAATGCTATGGCAGAAAACAATGCAAACGATACTGCACAGGTGACTACTCATGCAAGTGCAATTAATGACATGGTAGATGAAATGAACAAACTATTAAAACAAAAAGGTGAATAATGAAAATTCTTGGGAATGTTAGGAACGAATAGTGTGGCTTTCCCAAGAATTGAAAAAACAGCCATTTTCATAGGTCCCCCCTTAAATGGCTGTTTTTAATTAGCCTCTGCTTATTATCTGGAAAAAAAATCTTTATCTATTCCCATTTTAAAATCCAAAGTGTTTTTGGGGCTGCTCCTATGCTTTTTTTCAATTTGCTTTGGTTGGCATTGAACTAAAAGATATACATTTTTTTCGGTTTTGCCAGATACGCATTTTGTATCACAAAAATGCTACCTGGTCAGGGGACACCCCTGAAACCCCGAATATTCTCCCCAAAATGGAAGTGATATATAAAAGTGATAGCACTTTCGGAAAATGATATATAAAAGTTATATCTTTTCGGCAAAGTGATATACAAAAGTGATATCACCTAAAATTTTGCTTTTTTTGGGGTGATATATAAAAGTGATAGCACTTTTGGAAAATGATATATAAAAGCTATATCTTTCTGGCAAAGTGATATACAAAAGTGATATCACCTTTCTTTTTTTATCTTTTTCACCAAAACATCGTTGCGATTATACCAAATGTAACAGTTCTAAACTAATTGCGCTATCTTCTTTGCCCTTAATCTCTTTCCGCACTATTCGCTTTTTATTGATAACCGACCGGTAGACATAATATAGTTCCAATTGCTTGTAAGTATATTATGCCTCCGGTCGCATATACCGGAAAGGTTTTCTTTAAAGCCCTTTCCTAAAATACTGTTTTTCTTGTAACAGCTTTCACATCAGACTTGTCTCGTAAGTTTCTTCCTTCATTCATTATCATAAATGTTTCCAGAATATCTTTTTTGACAAGTACCTTTCTTCCGACTTTTAACACCGGCAGTTTGTTCCATTCCACAAGATTTCTCATAGTGTTTCTGCCAATGCCGGTATATTCGGAAGCTTCTTCAATTGTAAATGCGATTTTGTTATCTGTCATATAAATCCTCTCCCCCTCTGGTTGCAATATGCAACTTTAAAACATGAACTTATTATATCATCTTAAAAACTTTTGTCAAGCGTTTTGCGATTTTGAAAACGGTTATAGAATTGCATATTGCAATATTTGTTTTTATGTGTTATAGTCAATATATACCGAAAAGGAGGCTGCACAAAGATGAATGATAAACAATTACGCAAACTCATTGGAAGCAGGATAAAGAAAAGAAGATTGGAATTAAATCTCGGTCAGCAGTACATCGCTGAGAAGATGGATGTAAATAAATCCACCATTCAGAGATATGAAGCAGGAACGATTGATAATTCCAAGAAACTGATTTTGGAAGGGCTTTCCGAGGCACTTCATGTATCTGTGGAATGGCTTAAGGGCGAAACTGAGGAATATGAAACAGACATTACGGATAAGAGAGAACTGCAAATTCGTGATATGATGGAACATATTTTAGAAAGTTTTCCTTTAAACATGGCAGATGCAGAAGCTGATTTTTCAAAGGACTTACTTCTGTTAATGCTTCGAGAATATGTAGCATTTAATGATTCATTTAAAATTGCCTGTGACAAATACAAGGGAAATAAAGGGAATGGTAAGATTGCCAAGACTGCAGGCTTTGAATCAGCAGACGAATTCAATGAGATACTTTTTCTAAGGGAAGTTACCCATACTATTAATACTTTTAATGAAATGGGTGATATTATCCGAATGTACTCGAAAAATTCAGATGTGGCTACAGCAAAACTTCATAATCTTTTGGATGATAATTCCGATTCGGTATAATCAGATAGTCGGAGTTGTGATACAATAAGAGTAAGCAGGTCAACATATTTGATGGCTTGCAAATAGTGTCTGTTTTGTGGGATTTCTCATAAGACAGATACATACAGGCATATCTTTCAGTCCGATTGTCTTATACGAAAGGAGTTTTTATATATGGCAAAAGGATCTGTAAGAAAAAAAGGAAAGAAATGGTACTACCGCTTTTATGTGGAAGATGCCAGTGGTAACTTAGTCCAGAAAGAATGTGTAGGGACAGAAAGCAAGTCGGGAACAGAGAAATTGTTAAGACAGGCAATGGACGATTACGAGAAAAAGAAATTTGTTGCCAAATCTCAAAATGTTACACTTGCTGAATTGCTGGATGAATGGGTGGAAGAAGAATTAAAGACCAGTACATTAAGTAACGGAACGGTTACAACATACATCACAGCTGTTAATCAGATAAAGAAACATCCTATCGGAAACCGCAAATTGAAAAGTATTACAGCAGAGCATTTGCAAAATTATATGGATTTGCTCACATTTGGCGGTACTTATCCGGATGGCAAGGTGAAAAAAGGATACAGCAAAGATTATGTACATAGTTATTCGGCTGTGTTGCAAAAAGCATTCCGTTATGCAGTTGTTCCAAAGAATTTAATTACTTTTAATCCGATGCAGTATGTGGTGTTAAAACGGAAAAATGAAGAAGTGGAATTATTTGCAGACTGTACAGAAACGGATACCGAAACAAAACCGATAAACCATACTCAGTACAAGATACTGATGAACTATTTGGAAGAAAGAAACAAACCTGCAATCCTGCCGGTACAGATAGCTTATTTTACAGGGCTTCGTCTTGGGGAAGTGTGTGGTTTGATATGGCAGGATATAAATCTGGAGGAACAGTATCTTACTGTACGAAGAAGTATCCGTTATAACAGCGTAAGACACAAGTGGGAAATCGGACCGACCAAGCGAAAGAAAGACCGCATTGTAGATTTTGGTGACACACTTACTGAAATTCTTAAAAAAGCCAAAAAGGAACAACGTAAGCAACGTTTCCAATATGGAGAATTGTATAGCAGGAATTATTACAAAGAAGTAAGGGAAAAGAACAGGGTTTATTATGAACTCTATCATCTTAGTGGCACTGAAGATGTACCGGCAGATTATACCGAACTGTCACTTGTATGTATCCGACCGGATGGATGTTATGAATCACCGAATACAGTTGAATTAGTTTGCAGAACCGCAAGAAAAAGAATTCCGGAACTGGAAAGATTTCATTTCCATGCATTAAGACACACCTACACAAGCAACCTGTTGTCAAACGGAGCAGCACCAAAGGATGTGCAGGAACTGTTAGGACACTCGGACGTAAGTACCACAATGAATGTATATGCTCATGCTACAAGGGAAGCAAAGCGAAAATCAGCAAAACTTCTTGATAAGGTAGCAGGCATAGATTAACAGCAGAAAACAAACTTTCCCTTGTTCTTCCCTTATAAGGGAAAAAACAAGGGAAAATGATACATAGATTGATTATGGAAGGCTGGAAACGGTTGAAAATTAAGGAAAGTTAGGGATGTAACTTTACAAATTCGAATTTTCCACTCCTCTCGCAGTGACTTTTCTTCCGAAATGTGTTACAGTAGGAATATCAAATTCGGAAAGAGGAGGAGTATATGAAATTCATCCATCTATCAGATCTGCACATAGGAAAACGAGTCAACGATTTTTCTATGTTAGAGGACCAGGAATATATCTTTAACCAGATACAAAGCACCATAACCAGGGAAAAAGTAGAGGGTGTATTGATAGCAGGAGATATTTATGATAAGGCAGTGCCATCTGCAGAGGCAGTGCAGCTTTTTGATGACTTTTTAACAGAACTGGCAGTGAAGAAATTGCCGGTTTTTTTAATATATGGTAATCATGATTCGCCGGAACGTTTGGCGTTTGCAGCAGATTTATTAAAGCATAGCAATGTGTACGTTTCGCCAGTTTACAATGGCAAGATAGAGCCGATAGTATTAGAGGATGCACATGGAGAACTGGCAGTGTATCTGCTTCCATTTCTGAAACCAGCATATGTAAAGCATGCATTTCCGGAGGCAGAAGTAGGAAGCTATGAAGAAGCAGTTTCCTATGCATTGTCCCAGATTAGCGTTGATACGGACAGACGAAATCTTATCGTTGCCCATCAATTTGTGACAGGTGCATCTGTTTGCGATTCCGAGGAGCTTTCCATTGGTGGACAGGACAATATAAGTGCATCGTTGTTTGCTGATTTTGATTATGTTGCATTGGGACATATTCATGGACCACAGCATATTGAACAGGAAACGGTGCGTTACTGTGGCACACCGTTAAAATATTCATTTTCAGAAGTAAATCATAAAAAATCTGCCACAATAGTAGAACTGAAAGAAAAGGGAACTGTAGAACTTACAACTGTTCCACTGATTCCAAAGCGTGATATGCGAAAAATAAAAGGAACCTATCTTGAAGTGACAAGCAAATCCTTCTATGAGAACAGCAATACAGAGGATTATTTCCACATTACATTGACAGACGAGGAGGATATACCGGATGCGATGGGAAAGCTGCGGAGTATATATCCAAATCTGATGAAATTAGAATACGATAATAAGCGGACAAGGGAGAACCAGTCCATAGACCAGTGTGGGGAAATGGAAGAGAAATCCCCATTAGAGTTGTTTCAGGAATTTTATGCCTTGCAGAATAATCAGGAAATGACAGAAGAACAGAATCAGTTTATTAAAAATCTTATGGAAAACATATGGGAGGAAATGTAAATGCGTCCATTGAAATTAGTGATGTCTGCATTCGGCTCCTATGCAGGGGAAGTGACAGTGCCATTTGAGGAGTTTGGCAATACAGGACTGTACCTTGTCACAGGTGATACAGGGGCAGGAAAAACAACTATATTTGATGCGATTACTTTTGCTTTGTATGGGGAAGCCAGCGGAAAAAACAGGGAACCGGTAATGTTTCGAAGTAAATATGCACAGCCGGATGTGCCTACGTTTGTGGAACTTGACTTTCTGTATCAGGGGAAAAAATATACGGTCAGAAGAAATCCTGAATATGACCGTCCAAAGAATCGTGGACAGGGCATGACAAAGGAGAAAGCGGAAGCGGTGCTTACATTTCCGGATGATAGGAATCCGGTAACGAAGTACAGAGAGGTTACAGCGGCAATTACAGAATTGTTAGGGTTAGACAGGAATCAATTTACCCAGATTGCTATGTTAGCCCAGGGAGAGTTTCAAAAACTGCTCCATGCTAAGACAGAGGAGCGCAGTGAAATTTTTCGTAAAATCTTTCATACAAAGCCATATCAGATTCTGCAGGAGAAGCTAAAAAGCGAATCGGCAGAGCTTCGTGTGCGTTATGAGGACGTGCAGAAAAGTATTTTACAATATGTAGCAGATGTAAATTGTGCAGAAGAAAGTGTGTACTATGCAGAACTTTCTTCCATCAAGAAAAAGAAAACGATTTCCACAGTGGAAGACACCATGAAGCTGATAGAAGAAATTATAGCAGAAGATGAAACGAAGCTTGCGGGAACGGAAAAGCAGGTTGGAGAAAATGCAGAAGCCTTTGATAAGGTAAACCAGCAGATTGGTAAGGAGACAGCAAGACAGAAGGCAAGGGAGGATTTAAAGGCAGCGGAGCTTGGTTTAGAGCAGGAAACGCCGTTATATGACGAGATAAAGGAAAAGTATAAGACACTGGAAGCCAGAAACAAAGAAATTGAAGCGGTGGCAATTTCTATAGAAACAGAAAAACAAAAGTTAGCAAGTTATGATACTTTATTTGCATTACAAAAAGAATTACAGCAGAAGCGTAGGACATTGCAGTCACTGAAGGAGCAAATTTGTACGGGAAAGGAAAGAGAAGAAGAGCTGACTGCGCAAATGCAGTCCTGTGGTAAGGAATTAGAGGAATTAAGTCACACAGGTGAGAATAAATTACAGTTAGAAAATCGTCTGCACATTTGCCGGGAAGAAGGGAAGCAATTACAAACAATTGCAGAGGATTTGCAGCAATATGAAAAGCAGGTAAGCATGCTTGTCTGTGCCGAAAAACAGTACGAAGAAGCAAAGCAGAACATGTTAGCAGAGACAGAGCGCGCTACCAGATTAGAATTGGCATTGTGGGATGAACAGGCTGGTATATTAGCGGAGAACCTGAAAGAAGGAGAAAAATGCCCAGTATGTGGTTCCCTTCATCATCCGGAACCGGCGGAGAAAAAGCAAGAGGCACCAGATAAAGCAACGGTAGATAAGGCAAAGCAGACCGCAAAGAAAGCAGAGCAGGATGCTCATAAAAAGCAACAGGAGGTTGTGCGCAACAGAGAACGACAGTCTGGCCAGCTTGGACTTGTTATGAAGAAGGCAACGGAATTGTCCCTTGGAAATGGTATAGAAGAAATCAAGGTGCAGATGCTGAAAGCACAAAAGGCATGTGAAGAAAAGAAGCAAACATTGTTAAACGAAAAACAAGCATTAGAAATACAAATTTTACGTAGACAAGCATTAGAAAAGCAGTTGCCGGAATTAGAAAGGAATCTTGAACAAATTCGAATTTCCTCAATCGAAAACGGAAAAAAATTAACTGAGTGTGAAGTAGGCATTCAGAATGCAGAAGCACGGGAACAAGAAGTACAGGCAGGTTTAGAGTATACCAACAAAGAAGAAGCAGAAAAGAAAATCAAAGAATTCATGCATCAGAAAAAAACAATGGAGCGGGATCGTGATGACATACAAAAGCAGTATACAATGAGAGAAAAGAGAATGAATGATTATCACCAGACCATAGCCACATTGAAAGCCCAGCTTGAGGATACAGAAAAATTGGACATGAATGAGCTGACACAGCAGAAGCAGGAATTGCAGCAGAAAAAAGCTGTGCTGGAAGAACAGAAAAAGCAGTACCAGATACGCTTGAATGGCAATGTAAGAGCGTGTAATGCCATTTCCAAGCAATTTTCTAATATGCAGGAGGTAGAAAACCACTGGACCTGGGTAAAGGCATTATCGAACACGGCAAACGGCAACCTTACCGGCAAAGAAAAAATAGCATTAGAAATTTATGTGCAACGTTTCTACTTTTCACGGATTCTGCGATATGCAAATGTGCGGCTGATGATGATTTCCAGTGGTCAGTATGAACTGGTATTGCGAAAGGAGCCGGTGAATCAGAAAAGCCAGAGTGGTTTGGAATTAGATGTAGTTGACCATTATAATGGCAGTGTGCGAAGCGTGAAAACGCTTTCCGGCGGAGAATCCTTTCAGGCGTCCCTTTCGCTGGCATTAGGGTTGGCGGATGAAATACAGGCATCTGCAGGGGGCATCCGGTTAGATACCATGTTTGTGGATGAAGGATTTGGCTCGCTGGACGAAGAAGCCTTAAGTCAGGCAATGCGGGTGTTAAGCAGTTTGGCAGACAGCAGACGGCTGGTAGGAATCATTTCCCATGTGGGAGAGTTAAAGCAGCAGATTGAAAAGCAGTTAGTGGTAACGAAGGATAAAAGCGGCGGAAGTCAGGTGGAACTTGTAGTGTAGGCAAATGCCCAATTTTAAAGTGCAAAAATGGCACTTTAAAATCATGCACAACGAAAAAGCAAATCCGGCAGAAGATGATTCGTTCATGTAAGCATTGAAAGTAAGTAGTGCAATCTCTTTATTTTGAAAAACTAAACTGGTAAAAAATACCTTTTAAATACTAGGAACAGGGCAGTTAATATGTATTATTAACAAAAACAATAAAAACTTTGTATTTTTTTAAATACAATATATATTTTCATCCAAACAGGTGATATAATATGATTTAAAAGTCTGAAAAGCAAGAAAGGAATTATAGAGAACATGAGAAAAAAACTAATTCTGGTTACATCACCGCCGGCATGTGGTAAGACATTTATATCAAAAAAACTTGCTGAACAGTTAAAGCATGTAGTTTATCTTGATAAAGATACATTAATTGTACTATCTAAGCAAATATTTAAAGTAGCAGGAGAAGAGTACAACAGAAGCTCTGATTTCTTCGAAGAACATATTCGTGATTATGAATATGATGCAATTATTGATTTAGGTTTAGAAGCATTATTATATGAAGATATGGTACTGATTAATGCACCATTTACAAGAGAAATCCGTGATAAAAAGTTTATGGATTCCATGAAGGCTAAGCTTGCAGAGATTAATGCAGAGCTTTGTGTAGTATGGGTAGTGACAGATCCGGAAGTATGTCATCAGCGTATGATTGCCAGAGGTTCTGATCGTGATACATGGAAATTAGAAAACTGGGATGAATATATCAGCGGTGTAAATTTTGAAATACCGGAGCTGTTAAAAGATCCTACACAGAAAAACAGTCTTTTGATTTTCAATAATTCATCTGATGAAGAATTCCATGAGTCAATGGAGAGAATTGTTGCTCAGTTGCAGGAAACGGAATAAGATATAAAAGGTGCTGGAATATTGTTCTGGCACTTTTTTTCTATTCATTTTTAACATGATATGTTAGAATGGTACGGATATAGTACAGGTAATTGCGAAAGTGAAGGGCATCCGCAAATTGTCAGAATTGTATGTGCAAATAGCTGCTTACTACATCGTCTATATTTGACGCGCACTCGCTCCCTTCAAACGTAGCGGATACTAAGGCTGTAAAATACACAGCCTAAGTGCCGACGTTTTCAGAGGGTCACATATAGACGATGTAGCAAACAGCTATCTGTCACAAACAATTCTGACGATTCGCCAGCTTGTTGGCGTTTCGCAATTCCCTAAGGATATTTTATTGTGAAAGGAGGCGGGTGGCGACACCTGTATACAAAATGAAAAAAGAAAAACATCGAAATTCATTTTCGGGCTCGATTGGATTCGTGCTGGCTGCTGCGGGAAGTGCAGTAGGTCTGGGAAATATCTGGAGATTCCCATATTTGGCAGCAAAAGATGGAGGAGGACTTTTTCTGGTCGTCTATCTGGCATTGGCATTTACCTTTGGATTTGCTTTGCTTACCACTGAGATTGCAATTGGAAGAAAGACGAAACAAAGTCCACTGACAGCATATAGTAAAATAAATAAAAAATGTGGATTCCTTGGCGTAATCGCTTCGCTTGTTCCGGTTATCATTATGCCGTACTATTGCGTTATCGGTGGATGGGTATTAAAGTATTTTATTGCCTATCTGACAGGAGAATCCGGTATGGCTGCAACGGAGGGATATTTTACAGAGTATATCTCGGGAGAACAGCAACCAATACTTCTTATGGTGGTTTTCCTGTTTATTGTAGCATTTATTATCTTCCGTGGCGTAAATAAAGGGATTGAATCCTTTTCAAAAGTACTTATGCCAATTTTGTTATTGTTAGTAGTTGGCATTTCTATCTTCTCATTGACTATTCATCACACAGATGAAGCAGGGGTGACGCGAACAGGACTACAAGGGTTCCTTATTTATGTCATTCCTGATTTACAGGGCTTGACACTTAAGGGATTTTTTACAACGCTGGTAGATGCCATGGGACAATTGTTCTTTAGTTTAAGTGTTGCTATGGGAATTATGATTACATATGGTTCTTACGTCAGAGATGATGCAAATATGGTGAGATCCATCAACCAGATTGAAATATTTGATACAATAGTTGCATTTTTAGCAGGCGTTATGATTATTCCTGCTGTGTATACATTTATGGGCAAAGAAGGTATGGCGGCATCCGGACCAAGTCTTATGTTTGTGTCCTTGCCAAAGGTGTTTACGGCTATGGGTAAGATTGGAGATGTCATAGGTTGTCTGTTCTTTGCAATGGTATTGTTTGCTGCCTTAACCAGTGCGGTTTCTGTTATGGAAGCAGTGGTATCTAGTCTTATGGACAAGTTCCATCTATCGCGTATCAAAGCAGCTACTATTGAAACAGCAATTGCTCTGGTGGGAGGTGTGTTTGTATGCCTTGGTTATAATAAACTATACTTTAACATTAAGTTACCGAATGGCTCCAGTGCACAGTTATTAGATATTATGGATTACATCAGTAACAATTGCTTTATGCCGATTGTGGCAATTGGTACCTGTATTTTAATAGGCTGGATTACAAAGCCGTCCATGGTTATTGATGAAGCGGAAAAGACAGGCTGTAAGTTCAGCAGAAAGAAGTTGTATATTCTAATGATTCGTTATATCGCACCGATTCTTCTTGTGATTTTATTTTTGAAATCTATGGGGATTTTGACTGTGATTTAAAATGGTAATTATTGACAAAATAAAGATAAATAGTAACTATTCAGAACAGGACTGTGCTGAACTACACAGTCCGTATGAAAACGTAGTGGTAGCAGGCCAAAATCCATCACCGTAGGTGATTCTGCATGGATTTTGGCTCGTAACTATGAGGGTACTGAATAGTTACGATAAATATTTAACATAATATATGGGGATTTGTTTATGATAGGGGGGGATTGTATGAAGAATAAACAAAATCGGTTGAACGTGCAGCGATTAGAGCTTCGTGTGTTAGACCGTTGTATTATTGTCATTGCCTCAATGCTGGTTCTGATGGTATTACTATTTTTTAATATGTATATTTATAAGTCAGAAAATAGCCAGATCGATATGATGAAGCTTATTATGGAGCAGACATCAGAAAATCAAAAGGCGCAGTTTGAAGCATGCATTGATGAAAAAATTCAACTGTTGCAGACATTGGTTACATATCCGGATATTTATGAAATGAACGATACAAAGCAGAAAGACTTTATAAAAAAACGTTCTGAAGGATTAGGCTTTCACCATATATTTGTTATGAGCAAAGATGGCTTTGGATATTATATTGATGAAAATGTATATCGCAATCAAAAAGAGGAACCTTTTTTTGCAGATGTTATGAATAATGATGTATTTGTAACGGAACCATTTTATACAGCGTATGGTCCTGTTATGACTGTCTGTGTTTCTATTTATGATGAGCAAAAAGTAAAGGTGGGCAGTCTTTGCGGTGCCGTTACACTGGATAGTCTTCAACAACTGATTGGAGAAGATGAAATGGTGCTGAATGGCAAGTATTTCATTGTCAACAAAAGAGGAAATTATGTGACGTCAGTTAATTCAGTAGATTTAAATAGTCAGAAATCCATTTATTCCGCTGAAAATTCTGAATTGTCCTTGCTAAAGGCAGCGTTTAAGGAAAAGGCCAACCAGGAAGGAACGCTCCTTTTAGATGGTACAGAATATCAGGCGCATTTAACATATCTGAATAATTATAATTGGGTGATTGTCCAGATAGTGCCCATGTCTGAAATCACTGAAAGATATGAGGTTATGAGTAATCTGCAATGTATTGTATTCTTTTTGGCGTTAGCATTAATTCTTTGTATTGTAAGGATATTCTATTGCTGGAAAATGAGTGATAAGAAAATCTATACAGATGCATTAACCAAATGCAACAGTCGTGCAGCGTGCATTAGTCTGATTGAAAAACTGGATACATGTTTTGATTATGAAGTTGGCATTGTGTATCTGGATTTGAATAAATTCAAGTATGTAAATGATACCTATGGACATGATAAAGGTGATCAATTACTTTGTATTTTCGGTTCCGTTCTGATGGAAATTATGGGTACGGTTGGATTTGTAGGTAGAATGGGTGGCGATGAATTTGTAGCTTTCTTTATAGACGTTAGCGAGCAGGAAATATATGAACTGTGGCAACAAGTAGAAAAGGAGCTAATAGAAAAAAGTAAAAATCTGGATTTCTCCTACGAAATTACAGCTTCCTATGGCTATGCTGCAAGACCAAGAGGCAGCAAAGAGTCACTGGACGTCGTTATGCAGAAGGCTGACGAAAAAATGTATGCATATAAAGTGGCATTAAAAGAATAGAGTGCAACAGAATGAAATTGACGAAAAAAAACAGGTGTCTGGCGAGAGCGCGGGCACCTGTTTTTTTTCCAATCTGGATAAATTTGTTGTTGCATGTAAATGATTTTTTTTACATTCCAATTTGGATAAATTAAATGATTATACTGAAAAAGTATAATATATGACAGAAAATGACAAAAAATGTTACTAAGTAAAACTATTTGTGTTGACAAAAAGATTAAAATGTTATAAAATGGAAGACAACGGAGGGGGTGAAAGAAAAATGAAATTTCTAGCAGAATTTCAAGTGAGCAAACCAGAATTGCCACTGGAATATCGCAAGTCTTACATTGCATTTCTAAAAAAATGTTTGTCAGAGGTAAATGAAGGAACCTATTTTGAACGGTATTACGAAAAGGGAAAAGAAAAGCCGTTCACATTTGCCATTCATATGCAGAAGCCTGTATTTGAAAAAGAGAAAATTTGCTTAGAAGGAAATAAGGTTAGTATGACCTTTTCATCGGCAGATGATATGACAAGCTTTCTATTTTTTTCTGCATTTCTGAATCAGAAGAATCGATCATTTCCATTAGAAAATGGTAACTACATGATATTAAAAAATGTAGTGCAAAAAAGAGAAGAGGATGTGAGAGGAAAGCAAGTATTGGTACATATGCTTAGCCCATTATGTATAAGGGAACATACGAAAGAGGGAAACAAGGATTACTATTATTCCTATGCACACCCGGACTTTCAGCGGAAAGCAAAAACAGTGATAAAAAGACAACTGTTAGCAGCAGGATTTTCAGAAAGTCTGGCTGATGATGTGCAGATTGTTCCGGTTAATTGCAAGAAAATCATAGTGAAGCATTATGGCAATCAGTTAGAGTGTACGCTAGGGGATTTGTTATTAAAGGGTGACAAGGCAGTGTTGAACTATTTAGTGAAAGCAGGCGTTGGAAGTCGCAGCTCAGCTGGCTTCGGATTATGTAGCGTTTTAATGGATGAAGGGGGTGAAAATTTTGAAAATGAAAATACAAGGGGAACCATTTGATACTATGTTGGTGCCGGATGACTGGCGTTCCGCAGCTGCATTGACAGGGTTGAAGTTGTACTTTGATTTTTGTGGGCTGCATGAACCGGATCATACTCCTTTTTATAAGGTGGTACGGTTTCAAAGAAAAGAGATACCAGAAGAATTTATGTATCTGTCAGAGGAGGAGAAACACACGTTGCAGGATGCGTGTGTAGGATATGAAGCAATGCTGTATCAGCAGGATAGTATCACGCAAGAAAGGTATGTCTCTTTTATAGAAGACTATTACAAGGATGACTTGCAGTATACAAGAGTAAGTGCGTTATTACAGCAGGAGGAATGGAGTGAGGAACAAGTCAAGTTAGTAAATGATTTGCTGACAGGTTCCGGTTCTAACACAACACTGAAAAAGGTATTCGGAAAAAGAAAGTTTGATGGAAAGAATAGCCAAGAACTGTTGGAATTGCTTAAGGAAAATAGAATGGATATTCTGCGAGAAACATTCCGAAATAAAAAAAATATGTATGCGAATTATGCCAACGCCAACTTACTTTTTACAGAAGAGAACCCGCATTGCAGGTTATTGGGTTACAATATGGATGAGGGAAGAAAAAGTAAGGCAGCAGCATACCAATTTAATACCAATACTTTTGTTGGAAATGATATGCTGGAATACGATTTTATTCCGTTTGCATTTACGAATACCTATGAAAGCTTCTTTTTCAATAACAACTATTCTGTAAATGAATTATCATCAACAACAGAGCATGTAAAGGAGTGTTTGGAGCATCCAGAGAACAGTTCCGGCAATCAATGGTCAGATTTTCTTAAGCTGTTAATAGAAGCTAAGGATTTTTTGAAGTCCGATGTCGAGGTGATATGCAAAAGCAGGGATAATGAATATTTTAAATCGTTGTATGTGCGTCTTGCTTCATTAGAAGCATTAAAAAAAATACAAAACATAGACTTGCTTCATTTGCAAGTGTCAATAACAAAGGAATATTGGTTAAATGTTCAACAGGAGGTTTTAGATTGCTGTTTGAATGAGCAGGATTTGGATTATCTGATAGAAATTTTGCTGAAAAAAAACGCAGGTGCAAAGGAAGCAAATTATATGCTTTCCGTAACGAATCGATTAATTGAATTAAATCCACATTTGAAAAAAGGAGTGAAAAGCATGGATAAAAACATAGCGGACAAAATGGAAAGTGCCAGAATCAGTGCATATAAAACAGTAAAATATTTAGTTGCAAACAATGGCAGAAATAAAATATCTTCCTATCGTCAGAAATTAACCAGTGCTTTGGTGGCGCACGATTATGACAGGGTAAAAGAAATTTTATTGCAGTTATCCAATTATACAGGGGAGTATTATTCATTTGTGTATCCGCTGTATGAAGACTTTGAAGCAAACAAAGACATTGCCTTTGCTTTTGCGAATGAACTAATTGAGAAAAAAGCAAGAGACAATCAAGCGTAATAAGGGGAGGAAAAACTATGAAGAAACAGGCAATTACAGTAACAATTGTTGCAAATATGACAAGTAATTATTCAGAGGGCTTAGGAAATATTTCCAGTGTGCAGAAGGTGTATCGCAATCGTAAGGTTTATGCTACAAGAAGTAGAGAAAGCTTAAAGAATGCAATTTGTGTACAGGCTGGCTTATATGAAGATTTACAGACTGCCAATGATGGTGCAATGCAGAAGTTAGTTACGGCTGAATTAAATGCGGCGACTTGTCGTGCGTTAGAAGGAGGCTATATGTCAACAAAGGATTTGACATACATTCGTAATAGTTCCTTCTATCTCACGGACGCTATTTCCTGTGAATCATTTGTTAATGATACGCGTTTTCATAATAACTTATACCTGGCAAGCAATTATGCGAAGGCAAACGGTTTAAATCTCCAAGAGAAAGCGAAGGAATCCGGTTTAATGCCATATCAGTATGAGTATGACAAGTCCCTAAAAGTATACAGCTTAACCATTGATTTAGAGCGTGTAGGTGTGGATGATAACTTTAATGCAGAAGCAGACAACAAGGAAAAGGCAGAGCGTGTCAAAAATCTGTTAGATGCAGTGGCGCATTTATCATTGGTTGTAAAAGGAAATTTGGACAATGCAGAACCTTTATTTATTGCTGGTGGAATGTCAGAGAGAAAGACACATTACTTTGAAAATGTGGTAAAGGTACAGAATGATAAGTTGTTGATTTCTGAGGATTTGAAGGACAAACTGTCAGAAGGGTATCAGACAGCAGTGGTAAAAGGTGGTCAGTTTGCCAATGAAGATGACATTGTAAGAGAACTGACCCCTGTTTCCATGAAGGAATTCTTTGAAAGCCTGAAAAAGGAAGTGGATGCGTACTATCAGATTTAGCAGGAGGGATGAACATGGAAGCTGTAAGGATTTGTTTGACTCAGAATGAAGCAAATTACCGAAAAGAAGAATCCATAGATAATAAAATGACATATCCCCTGCCGCCTTTTTCTATGGTAATTGGTGCGTTGCATAAGGCGTGTGGTTACCGGGAGTATCATGAAATGAATGTTAGCATTCAGGGAAGATACGGTGCATTAAAAAAACAGGTTTATACAGAAAACATTTTTTTAAATTCCCTGCAGGATGATAGAAATATTTTAGTTAAAATGAAGAATCCGGATTTGTTAAGTTGTGGTTATGAAATGGTAGCAGCCGGAAAGAAAGCACAAGGAAACAGTTTTCGAAAAGGGATTACCATACAGATTCATAACCAACAATTGTTAGATGAATATCGGACATTAAAGGACGTGAGCGATGCAATTAAGGAGTTCAAAAACACTCGTTATAAGCATTTAACAGATAGCATGAAAAAAAGAAAAAGGACACTTGCTGATTTAAAAATACAATATCAGCAGGATAGTGTGCGGCTTGTCGCCATTAAGAACAGGGAAAAAGAAATAAAAGATTTGGAAAAAACTTGTAAACAACGTTTGGCAGAGTATGAGGAAGAACAATATAAAAAGCCAATATCCTATTTCCGAACACTGGTGAAGGGACCGAAGTTTTACGAAGTTCTGACTGATGTGGAATTGATTATTCATGTGCAAAGTGATCACCAGACCTTGCTTGATATCTGTAATCATATTCAGAATCTGACTGCAATCGGACGAAGCGAAGATTTTGTAGAAGTAAAGCAGTGCGAGCTGGTTGAGTTGGAGCCTGTGAGTAAGAAAGTCAGTTGTCGTGGAGAATATTCTGCGTACTTGTCTGCTATGGATATTGCAGAAGATAAGACGGAGAAAGGCATACAGATTAGTGATCGTTCACAGGAGATTATCAAATCTGGAACACGCTATAGCTTAAACAAGGAGTATACGGTTGTGGATGGTAAAAGGCAATTTAAGAAAAAAAGTGTATTGTATACATCTACATATTATATCAAGGAACCAGCAGAGCATGTATGGGTAGATATCTTTGAAATGAATGGAAAAAACATGGAATGTATTGTGGATCTGGTATAAAGAAATAGTATATGAAATAAAAGATAAGGGATAATGGAGGAATTTTGTGTTATGGCACAAATTCCTCCGGTTTGATAGGTTGCTCGAGCAACAGAATAAGAGGGAAATATGGATGAAAGAACAGTAGTAAAAAATAGCGATTTAGAGAACTGCTTATGTATGCGAAAAGCAAAAGAAAATGAAACTATCAGAGAGCATACAGATAGGTTAAAAGAAAGAGCTGAGTATTTATTCAAGAATGGTTATATCAATGATTTGCATTTATATCAAATGCTTCTACAAGTCTGTGAATACCACGATTATGGAAAATTAAATAAAGAATTTCAGACAAGATTGAGTCGCAAATATAAATATAATCCAGACAAAGAAATCTACCACCAGATACTATCTGTATATTTTTTACCAAAAGATATATTTGAAACAGAAGAAGATTATCTAATGGCAGTATTTGTAGTTTTGTATCATCATTATCGGAATGTAAATCCATTAGATTTTATGTACGGAGAAGAAGATAGAATACGAGAAGCCTTAGAGGAATTTTCTAATTGCGTAGAACCGATGGCTTGGAATTTGGCAGAGGAATATGCAGGGGAAATCAGGCAGTTTATTCAAAGTATTCATGGTTCTGCAATTAAACTAAAAGGTTTTTTGCATAAATGTGATTACAGTGCCAGTGCAGGCATACCTTGTGAAATCAAAAATGATTTTCTAGAGAAGAAGCTTCAAATATTTTTATCAGAAAAATTACAAAAGAAAGGCTATACATGGAATTCTTTGCAGCAATTTTGTCTGGCAAATAGAGAGAAAAATTTGATAGTAACAGCACCTACAGGTATGGGTAAAACGGAAGCAGGTTTGTTATGGCTTGGGAATCGGAAAGGATTTTTTGTATTGCCATTGCGTACTGCCATCAATGCCATGTATGACCGGATTGCGGAGGAAATTGTGGAAACGGATGTACAAAATAAGATTGGATTGCTACATTCCGATATGCAATCCTACTATATGGGAAAAGGATTCTATGAACAGCAGGAGGAGAATTTTTTCTCTTATTGCAGCAAGAGCAGACAGATGTCATTGCCTCTTACAATATGTACCTTAGACCAGATATTTGATTTTGTTTATAAATATCCGGGATATGAATATAAGCTCGCAACGCTTTTTTATTCTGGAGTTATTATTGATGAAATTCAAATGTACGATCCAGAACTGCTTGCATATTTAGTCTATGGAATGAAGCTGATACATGATATGGGAGGCAAAATTGCAGTTGTTACAGCAACACTTCCGCCTTTTGCAAAAACAAAGATTGCAGAATCTTTGAATGGGGATTTCAAAGAGGCTGATTTTTCATGTGAAGGGATGGTTAGACATCATGTTACTGTGTATGACGAGGTTTTGACGGCGGAAAAGGTATGGGAACACTGGAATATATGTAAGAAAAGAAAAAGCAAAAATAAGTTGCTTGTGATTTGTAACAGTATTGACACAGCACAACATATGTATCAGGATTTGCATAATATCTGTATGGACAATGAAGAAGCAGTTTCCATTCATTTATTACATAGCAAATTTACAAAGGAACACAGAAAAGAGAAGGAAGCAGCTATTTTAAAAACGGGACAAACCTTTGATAATAAGGGAGAACTTTTAGAAGTAAATGAAATTTGGATTAGTACCTCTGTAGTAGAGGCAAGTTTGGATATTGATTTTGACTATTTGGTTACAGAACTCATGGATCTTTTCTCGCTGTTTCAGCGTTTAGGTCGTTGTAATAGAAAGGGAAAAAAGCTTGTGGATGAGCCGAATTGTTTTATCTATACAGTGCTTCAGGGAAATGCAAAGAAACATAAATTTGTGGATGAAACGATTTATGAACTATCAAGACAGGCAGTTCGTGAGATGTCAGGCGTTTTGACAGAGGCAAAAAAGAATGCATTGATATTGGAATATTTATCGGACGAAAACTTGGCAACATCGGAGTATCGTATTCGATACGACAGTACCTATCAATATATTGAGAATCTGTATGCCTATTTGAAAACACCGGATGAAAGTAAATTGAGAAATATTGCATCTGTTGAAATTATTCCAGAAGTTGTATATGAAGAAAACAAGGCATCTATTCAGGCGTGGGAAGAAATCATAGCAAGTGACAATATTTCCTGGGGAGAACGTTTACAAGCTATGAATCAGATTCGCCAGTATTGTGTTTCAGTTAGCCAGTATTATGATACAAAAAATAAGGCTTCTTACAAAGTGACAAGTGTACGTTTGAGTCGTTATGAGGAAATTCCTGTAATGAGATGTTTATATGATGAAGAACTTGGATTTGCAGGCATGGAGCAAGTGGAACAGGAATGTGGGCAATCCCAAGCAGGGATGTTTGTATAAGGGAGTGCATATGGAAGAACGAATATCAGGAATGATGGTGTACTATTACTATGTTTGTAAGCGTAAATTATGGTATTTTTCGCATGATTTGCAGATGGAGCAAAATGACGAAAATGTTAGTCTGGGAAAGGCATTAGATGAAACTTCATATGCAAGGGATGATAAGCATATTCAAATTGATGGTGTAATTAATATTGACTTTATCAGAAATTATGGAGTGCTGCATGAGGTGAAGAAAAGCCGAAAAATAGAGGATGCAGGTATCTGGCAGGTGAAATATTATCTCTACTATTTGCGAAAACGAGGAGTAGAAGATATGACAGGAAAAATAGATTATCCTCTGTTGAAACAAAGTATTGCAGTGGAATTGACAGATGCAGATTGTAAGCAATTAGAGCGTGTGCTGGAGGATATAAAGCAGATTATCCACCAACCATTTCCGCCACTGTTAGAAAAAAAGGGAATTTGTAAAAAGTGCGCGTACTATGATTTGTGTTATATCTAAGCGTAGGTACTTGTAAAAAATAAGGGGAAAGATATGTCAAGAAGTTTTTATGTATATTCAGATGGAACGTTGTCAAGAAAAGATAATACATTAGTATTTAAAAATGCCGAAGGAGAAAAACGTGATTTACCAATAGAGGATATTAATGATATTTATGTAATGTCTGAAATGACATTTAACACAGCATTTTTAAACTTGATTTCCAAGTATGGAATTGCTATGCATTTTTTTAATTATTATCAGTTTTATACAGGAAGTTTTTATCCAAAAGAACAGCTTTTATCCGGGCAACTTCTGGTGCAACAGACCGTAGCATATATGAATCCGGATAAGCGTTTAGAAATTGCTCAGAAGATTATTCTGGCGGCTTCTGCTAATATTTTTAGAAATTTGCGTTACTATAATGGCAGAGGAAAAGACGTACAGAACGAAATGAATGTGATTGCATCTCATCGAAAACATATTTTGCAGACGCAATCTATTCAAGAATTAATGGGTGTAGAGGGCAATATAAGGAGAGAATATTATAAGGCTTGGGATACAATCATAGATCAGGATTTAAAGTTTGAAAAAAGAGTGATGCACCCACCTGATAATGAAATGAACAGTTTGATTTCCTTTATGAATTCTTTGGTGTATACAAAGGTACTTTCTGAGATCTATAAGACGCAGTTAAATCCGACCATTAGTTACTTGCATGAACCGGGTAATCGGCGTTTTTCACTGGCGCTGGATATTGCAGAAGTATTTAAGCCATTGATAGGCGATCGTTTACTGTTTTCACTGCTTAACAAAAAACAAATTACGAAGCGAAGCTTTACGGATGGATTAAATGGATTGCAACTGACGAAAACAGCGTCACAGACTATCGTGAGTGAATTGGATGAACGCTTGTCAACGACTATTAAGCACAAGGATTTGGGAAAAAATGTGTCGTACCAATATCTGATTCGGCTTGAATTATACAAGCTGATAAAGCATCTGATAGGTGAGAAAGAATATGAGGGATTTGAAATCTGGTGGTAAGCGTATGTTGTGGAATTTGCCGTGATATTTATTATGGTAATTGATATATAGATGGTAAATTTTCTAAAATAGAATATAGAAATGAGTGATTGCATATGTATGTGATTTTGGTGTATGATATTGTAGTGGATGAACAAGGGAAAAAGAATCTTCCAAAGATATTTAAGATTTGTAAAAAGTACTTAGTCCATATACAAAATTCTGTCTTTGAAGGTAATATTAAGGAATCGGCTTTATACCGATTACGAAAAGAGTTAGAACCTCTTATTCGAAAGGAATTAGATTCCGTAATCGTATTTTCAAGTAGAAATGAAAAATGGCTGGCAAAAGAGTTATGGGGTACGCAGGAAGACAAGACAAGCAACTTTCTTTAATTGTCGACCTTACATAGTGTAAAAAACACCGGATATCGACAAGCCTTTTTTTCTCAGGAATCATCTGTATACAAAGTAAGGGTTAGAGTTGTAGAGGGATAGAAACTGAATATGTATTTTTTGAGGTCGACAAAAATGCCACTTTAAAGCCGGTTAATAGGTGTGTTGGTGGTCGGCGGATTTAAATGTAACCAGAGTGGAATGTAAATGAATGAGTTTTATTTTCAAATTGTTATTGTTATTGCATTTAAATGTAACCAGAGTGGAATGTAAATCGATTCACAGAATTAATTCCATTATTCACGTTATATTTAAATGTAACCAGAGTGGAATGTAAATCTGTTAGCAGTACTTGACTTAGCAGTACTTGACTTAGATTTAAATGTAACCAGAGTGGAATGTAAATTCGCCAAACACAGCAGAAATTAATTCCTCAACTGCCGATTTAAATGTAACCAGAGTGGAATGTAAATTTCCCTGCTCATTCACATTACTTCGCTGGTACATTATTTAAATGTAACCAGAGTGGAATGTAAATATTACATTACTGCTTTCAACATTCACATTGCCTAAATTTAAATGTAACCAGAGTGGAATGTAAATAGCATTGTTGCACCGCAGAGCGAAAATGCACAGGGATTTAAATGTAACCAGAGTGGAATGTAAATATTTTTACAACATAATCTTTATCATTATCCGGGTCAGATTTAAATGTAACCAGAGTGGAATGTAAATTCATATGGTGTAAATTTTAAAAATGCTGAAAGCTTTATTTAAATGTAACCAGAGTGGAATGTAAATACAAAAGGAAAAAGAAAAATCATTCAATTCAACAACATTTAAATGTAACCAGAGTGGAATGTAAATCAGGAGTTTGGACATTCGAAGAACTTGAATTTGCTGATTTAAATGTAACCAGAGTGGAATGTAAATTTGCTAACGACAGATACTTGTTGCAAATTATTAACATTTAAATGTAACCAGAGTGGAATGTAAATAAGAATACTATCAATCCCACCAGCACTGCTAATACATTTAAATGTAACCAGAGTGGAATGTAAATACCATTTCTGAAATCAAAGCTGGAATTAATACGCAATTTAAATGTAACCAGAGTGGAATGTAAATATCACAGAATTGTAGTTCATTTGCAACATAGCGTTTATTTAAATGTAACCAGAGTGGAATGTAAATCCGGTAGTAGAAGTGGAGAAACCGGTACTTGTTCCGATTTAAATGTAACCAGAGTGGAATGTAAATACTATCATCTAATGGTCGGGAACGCTGAAAGGCTGGATTTAAATGTAACCAGAGTGGAATGTAAATCGCATTACTTCATGACCATATTCTTGTGTATAAATTATTTAAATGTAACCAGAGTGGAATGTAAATAGGATTATGTTACAACTTTACTAATCTGCTCATGCCATTTAAATGTAACCAGAGTGGAATGTAAATTAAAGATAAAAAACAAAGCTAAAATCGCAACACCAATTTAAATGTAACCAGAGTGGAATGTAAATTATTTCCTGTTCTTACGATAGCGTCACCAGCTTTTCATTTAAATGTAACCAGAGTGGAATGTAAATACATTTAATAAGTCAATTTCTAAAAAGAAACCGCATTTAAATGTAACCAGAGTGGAATGTAAATAAAAGCTGTAAGCAACTATTAAAAAAGAGTATCTAATTTAAATGTAACCAGAGTGGAATGTAAATATGTGCAATATTTTGACTAGTGATATGTTCTCCCCATTTAAATGTAACCAGAGTGGAATGTAAATATCTAAAAATTGATCTACAATCTCCATTATTTTTCAATTTAAATGTAACCAGAGTGGAATGTAAATTAATAAATGAAAAGGCGTAGGTTAATAGCCAGTACAAATTTAAATGTAACCAGAGTGGAATGTAAATTCATACGGAAAGAAAGCCTATGAGGATATGACAACAATTTAAATGTAACCAGAGTGGAATGTAAATCTGTAGCGTTTTCACGCTTGACGTATACACGCTACCATTTAAATGTAACCAGAGTGGAATATAAATGTTGGAACATGTATAGACATAGCATTAGCATGGGTATTTAAATGTAACCAGAGTGGAACATAAAAGTGTATGTTGTGAATGGCAAGTTTTGGACTCACAGGATTTAAATATAACCAGAAATGCAACACAATTGGAACAAAGAAAGTGAAAAACATGTACTGACGAAGCATTAAAATACTAGAAACGGTAATTATTTGAATTGCAAACTTCCCATGACTTAGATATCATAAAAGAGAATCCTTTGCATATACTAATATTTAGGCACGTAAAAATGTTATGGCATTTATCTGCCAATTATATGGTGTGGAAAGCAAGTAAATGTAAAGTGGGGAAAAGAGTATGGGAGATTTCAATGAAATCGCGTGGGATGCGTACTTGGCAAGTGGAGAGTATGTCATCTGTTTTTTGTTGGCAAGGCTACAGGCAATAAATGTCAGAATGAGCGAAAAATGCGGCAGAAGGGTCATCGTGGCGATGGAAAGCCGGATAAAATCTATGGAAAGCATACAAGGGAAGTTAAAGAGAAAATCTTTAGAACCAACGATGGAACATATAGAGGGGCATATTCATGATGTATTTGGGGTTCGCGGGATTTGCTTATATCAGGATGATTTGTATGGGATAGTAGAAATGCTTTATGGTTTTTCCGATATTAAGATACGAAAAATAAAGGATTACATAAAGTCTCCAAAGAAATCCGGCTATCGAAGCATTCATATACAGATGGAAATTCCGGTATATATGAGGGATGCTGTGCAATGGATAAAGGTAGAATTGCAGTTACGTACAGTAGCGATGAATTTTTGGGCAGAGTTAGACCACCAATTGCGTTACAAAAAAGATAGCGAGGAGGCAGCAATGGTGGCTAAGACATTGCGAAATTATGCAGGTGTGGTTGCGGATTTTGACGGTAAAATGTTGGAGCTACGAAAACAGATTGTGACATTGTAAAGGATTGCGAAAGTAATCCTTTTTTCTATACTAGGAAAATGGCAATTGCGAAAGTGAGGACCATTCGTAAATTGTCAGAATTGTTTGTGGCAAATACCTGCTTACTACATAGTCTATATTTGACGCGCTCTCGCTCCCTTCAAACGTAGCGGACACTAAGGATGTAAAATACACAGCCTAAGTGCCGACGTTTTGCAATTATCTACTACTACAATAACAACGGTTTATTGTAGAAAGTAATTTCCTGGTATATAAAATAGGATGCGCACTCGCGCGAAGTGTAGTATGTCGCAAGCGACCGCACTCGGCGCAAGAGTTTCGCAAGTAGAATGGTGTTGAATGGAAAAAATATAGTAAATATGCACAATTTTCGGTTGAAAAGCATGTTTGATTATGTTAAAGTATTCATAGGTATTGCGCATTGCATGCAAAAAATTATGTGGGCGTTTTTGTTAAAAATGAGAACCCCACGGACAAAGAAGGAGAGGTAGGAGTATGGAGAGTGTAAAATTACAGAAAATCATAGATAAAATGAACTTGAAAAACCTAACCCCTGAAGTAAATGTAGATGACATTCAGGTGAATTTGCCCGATATCAATCGTCCGGCGTTGCAGTTAACCGGATATTTTGATCATTTTGATTCCGAACGTGTGCAGATTATTGGATATGTGGAGTACACATATTTACAGTCCTGCACCAGAGAACGTAAATTACAGGTGTACAAGCGTTTTCTGGAATATCATGTTCCGTGTGTGATTTATTGTAATTCATCAGAACCGGATGAAGATATGTTACGAATGGCGGTAGAGGAAGGTGTTCCGATTCTATTATCAGATAAGACAACATCTTCTTTTATGGCAGAGATTATCCGTTGGCTGAAAGTTGAGTTGGCACCAATGATTTCCATTCACGGCGTACTGGTTGACGTATGCGGTGAAGGTGTTTTGATTATGGGTGAAAGTGGTATTGGTAAGAGCGAAGCAGCGTTAGAGTTGATTAAGAGAGGACATCGTCTCGTTACCGATGACGTGGTAGAGATTCGTAAGGTCAGTGATGATACCCTTATCGGTTCCGCACCAGATATCACAAGACATTTTATCGAACTTCGTGGTATTGGTATTATCGATGTAAAGACACTGTTTGGTGTTGAGAGTGTAGAAGAAACGCATTCCATTGATTTGGTTATCAAGTTAGAGGACTGGAACAAAGATAAAGAATATGACCGTCTTGGTCTGGAAGAAGAATACACAGAATTCTTAGGAAATAAAGTAGTATGTCATTCGATTCCGATTCGTCCGGGACGTAATTTGGCGATTATCTGTGAATCAGCAGCTATCAATTACAGACAGAAGAAAATGGGATACAATGCAGCACAGGAGTTGTATAAGAGAGTACAGGAAAATCTGGCGAAAGGCCGTAGATAATATATAGAGTTAGGAGAAAAATTATGGTACAGTATTGTTTTGGAGCAGACGTAGGAGGAACTACAGTAAAGCTTGGTTTATTTAATGAAGCAGGAATTGTGATTGATAAATGGGAGATTCCAACACGTTCCAAAGAAAACAAGATTTTAGAAGATGTGGCAGAAGCAGTTCTGTCAAAAATGGAAGAAAAGCAGATTGCAAAAGAACAAGTATTAGGAATTGGGCTTGGTGTACCAGGACCGGTAGGTCGTGATGGTGTTGTTAATAAAGCCGTCAATTTAGGTTGGAATGAAAAAGTACCGGTTTCGCAGATTCTTTCTGATTTAACAGGACTGAAAGTGAAAGCAGGCAATGATGCCAATGTAGCTGCTCTTGGAGAAATGTGGAAAGGTGGCGGCGAAGGTGCATCTAATGTAGTTATGTTTACATTAGGAACCGGAGTTGGTGGTGGTATCATCATCAATGGAAGCATTGTAACAGGCTACCACGGAGCAGGTGGTGAAGTAGGTCACCTTCATGTGGAAGATGAAGAAACCGATTGCTGCGGATGTGGCAATCAGGGTTGCTTAGAGCAGTATGCATCTGCAACCGGCGTTGTACGTGTGGCAAAGAAAATAGTAGCAGGCTGTGACACACCTTCTGTATTGAGAAAAGATGACATTACTGCAAAGGATGTATTTGATGCAGTAAAGGCTGGCGATGAAGTAGCAAAACAAGTAGCAACCCAGTTTGGCAAATATTTAGGTGGAGCGATTGCAAATGTATGTGCAGTGGTAGATCCGGAGGTTATCGTTATTGGTGGCGGTGTGTCAAAAGCGGGCGAGGTACTGTTAGATTATATAAAAGAAGGATTTAAAGAGCATGTATTCCATGGCTGTGCAGGTGTACAGTTTGCATTGGCAACACTTGGCAATGATGCTGGAATTTACGGTGGAGCCAAAATGGTTCTTGAATAAAATGCAAGTATAAAAGCTTACATAGTGGAGTTTGAAATTAGACATTTGTAAAAAATGAAATCAACCTTAGGAAGATGGATGTTTTGCAAATGTCTAATTGATTAGAGGGGGAAAGATATATGAAGAAAATAAGGATAAGTATACTTGGTATGATACTAAGTTGTCTGTTGATATGCCTGTGGCAGGGAGCCAATATAACTGCTTGCGCAGAAGAGGGGCAGCAGGCAGAGTTCTATATTAGTAACGTTGAAGATGAAGGATATATTGTACTGTATGATTATTATCCGGATCCATCAACTGTTCCCGAGGGGAAAACGGGTGATAATCAAACGTATATTACCTATGGAGTTTTGACATATGGTAGAGAGGCAACTCTTACGGTAACGAATTCTAACCCATCTGTATTAAAGTTTGTTACGGGAGAAGACACTGTAACGATACCTGCCGGAAACAGATGGAAATGGACTTATTTAAACAGGAAGTGTGAGATGTGTAGTGTAGGTGCTACAACACTGACGCTTACTTGTGAAGGTGTTACACGCACAGTAGATGTTTTTGTGAAGCCCGAAGGAACAGAGCTAACAGAGATTCAGCAGACTGCTGCCAACGAATTGACTTTGAAGTGGGAAAAAGTAGCTGGTGTAACAGGCTATCAGATTCTTCGTTGCCCGAAAAATGAGACAGATAAGGTAGAGGTAGTAGCAGATGTAAAGGGAGATTCTGTGACTTCAACAACCATATATGCACCTCATGATGTGACTTATCAGTATACCATACAGACGTATGTGTCTTTAGGAGATACAGTGGTGGAAGGAGCAGACAGGTACTGGTTAGAGTATACTTCCTATACTGCCACTAAAATGGCACCGGAGTTAGAATCCTTACAGGTCAGTGGAACTGCATTTTCTTTAAAGTGGAAGCAGATACCGGGTGTACTGGGATATCAGATTTACCGAAGCACCGACGAAAATGGAAACTATACCTGCATTAAAAATGTGGATGCAACGGTCAACACATTTTCGGAAAAAGGAAAGAAGGGTGTGACGTATTATTACCATGTCAAAGCAGTGTATCAAGACGGCGCAGGTATGGCGTCTAATTCATTGTCTGGTTTTGTTCCGATTTCCGGCAAGGCACAGTCAAAGATAATTTCAAAGATAATAGACAGCAATTATACCGGTTATTATACAGCAAATGGTAAATTTTATGCAGTGGCAGTAGATGGCAGCAAGTTAAATATATACATATTTGATTCCAAAATGAACTATAAGGGCAAAAAGACGGTAAAGCTTGGAAGCTACGACAGTTATGGTGGATTTTATGCCGGAATTGATGGTAATTTCTATGTGGCAGTAGGCTACAATAATTATAAGGAACAAGATAATAAGACGGTTATAAAGGTTATGCAGTATAGCAGCAAATGGAAATTAAAAAAGACTGCGAAGATAACAGGAGGTGCCAGTAATGCATTCAAAGGAATCTATCAACCATTTTGTGCAGGTTCTTGTCGAATGGATATGAATGGTTCTACCCTGTATGTTCATACCGCAAGAACTATGTATGTTCATAGTGATGGTTTGCATCACCAGTCTAATATTCCTTTTGCAATTGATACAAAGACCATGAAATGGAAGGCAACAGAGGATTCCTACTGTAGTCACTCTTTTGATCAGTATGTTAAATTCAAGGATAATTGTCTCTACTTAGCGAATCATGGAGATGCGTATCCTAGAAGTATGTGTTTGACAATGATAAACAATTATGGGACAACAGAGGAGAGCTGGTCACAAGTAAATGTATTTGAGTTATTAGGCGAGATAGGTAATAACTATACTGGTGCAAATATTGGTGGTATGGAGGTTGGTGCGGATAATGTTCTTATATGCGGAACGGCGCAACCTCATAAGTATAAGGTGAAAGGTGTAACCGGCTATTGGACGGCTAAGACGAAAAAAGGAACTTACGTTTATTTGAAGCATAATGTGTATCTTGCAGTGGTAAACAGAGAAACGGGAAAGACCAAACGCATCTGGCTGACAAAGAACAATCCAAAGACCACAAATGTGATAATTGATGATGCAAAAATGGTAAAGCTGTCAGATGATCGATTTGCGATTCTATATCAGTCTACAACCGGCAAAAAGGAGACATTGAACTATGTTGTCGTAGACAATACTGGTAAGAAGATATGTAGCAAAAAATATTCCGGGTATAGTATGACTAGTGATGCACAGCCAATATTGTATAATGGCTATATTCAGTGGGTGTCATCCGTGTATAGTGAAAAGAAAAATTCTTATGTTATGGCATTGTATCGAGTTCCGGCTACCTACTAATGCATTATAAATGAAAACTTAAGAGCAGTATTTTTATATTAATAAAAATAGGCGTTTGCGAAAGTGATGACAATTCACTACCTTGTTGGTGTTTCGCAGACGCCTAAAATAATAAAAACAGATAAGGAGGCAGTATGGCAAAACAGAAAATCTATGCAGTAAGAAAAGGAAAAACTACTGGTATTTTTCAAACATGGGGAGACTGTAAGGCTTCTGTTGATGGATATCCGGGGGCAGAATACAGAGGTTTTTATACAATGGAGGAAGCGAAGGCATACTTAGGAGATGGCGCGACAGACAGTAATGGAGTGGAGCAGGACACAGCCAATCAGGTGGTTGCCTATGTAGATGGTAGCTTTGATGTGAAAATAGGAAGATACTCCTTCGGCTGTATTTTACTTCTTCCGGATGGCGAAATCATCAGAGAGTCCGGCAATGGCGATAATCCGGAATCAGTTGCACTCCGCAATGTAACAGGTGAAATGCTAGGTGCCATGTTTGCCGTACAGTGGTGTGTGAAAAACGAATACTCCGCAGTGAAAATCTGTTACGACTATGCTGGCATTGAAATGTGGGCAACTGGCGGGTGGAAAGCAAAAAATAAGTTGACGCAAAAATATGCGGAGTATATGCGAAACAATGGAAAGCGGATTGCAATTTCCTTTCAGAAGATAGCGGCTCATACTGGCGATTACTACAATGAGGAAGCAGATAAGCTGGCGAAGGCTGCCTTGACGGAAGCGAATGGAATTCCGGAAGTAAACTATAGGGGAAAGTAAAAATTTGTAAAAGGCATTATTGATAAGTGTGATCCGGATTAGAAGGAGGTACAGTAAAATGAGATTAATAAAAAACTATATGAATGATATTTCTTTACGCCATGAATTGAATGCGTTAACGCAGGAAACATTTGGGTTTGATTTTGAAGGATGGGTAACCAATGGGTATTATGAGGGCGATTATATACCTTACTCTTATGAAGAAGATGGAAAGTTGATTGCAAATGTTTCTGCGAATCGCATGGAGTTTGTGCAAAATGGAAAGGAAAAATTCTATATTCAGCTGGGGACAGTTATGACCAGAAAAGAATTCAGAAATCAGGGACATGCCAGAAGGTTAATGGAGAACGTGTTGGAGGAGTATGCGGGAAATTGCGACGGCATTTATTTATATGGCGATCTGGATGCGTTGGAATTTTATGAAAAAATGGGCTTTTCAAAAGGTGTACAGTATCAATATAGATTAAAAGATGATGTGAAATTGAACATACAAAAAAAGGCAAGTGAACAGGATGTCGTAGATTGTTTTCACCTGGTAAATCCAACCGAGGAATTCCATAAAATCCATTATAAGGAAGCGGTACGACAGAGTGCAGTGAATTCTGCCTTTGAGCAGAAAAATAAATATGGATTGCAAATGTTTTATACATCAGGAATGGAACAGGTGTATTATTGTAGTAAATTGGATTGCTACATTGTAATGGAGGAACAGGAGCATACACTTTGTTTGCAGAGTGTGATTTGCAGAGAAAAAGTCAGCTTAGAAGATGTGCTTGCATTGATTCCGGGGGAATATAGCGGCATAATTCTTGGTTTTACCCCATGCACGGAAGATGCGCATCTGTTTGTTCCACAGATTTACGATGGTGGAGAGGATTACAGATTCTTTTATTATGGAGAACAGTTGAAAACGATTGAAACGGAACGACTGTATTTTCCAGAACTTTCTCATGCATAAATACATACACTACCTTGACAAATACCTACCAGGGGTATACAATTTAAAAAAGTAAAATACCCTAGGGGGTATTGAGGGAGGCGTCTATGAATCAGAAGAAATCCGAACAACCACTTGTAACGGAATGTGGTTGCAAACATAAATCCACCCCAAGAAGTGAGGAGACAGCTAAGCAGCTTCAGAACCGCTTAAACCGCATGATAGGTCAGATGAACGGCATCGGCAAAATGTTAGAAGACAACCGGTACTGTGGAGATATCCTTACCCAGATTGCAGCGGTAGAAAGTGCGTTACAGTCCTTTGGTTATCTCATTTTAAAGGAACATATGAATACCTGTGTAATCGAGGAGCTACAAAAGGGGAATACTGAGATTATAGATGAAGCAGTAGAACTCATGAAGAAGCTCAAATAACGATAGATTGCTTAAATGGTAGCGAATGGAGAGAAGATGGTAACGGATTTAAAATTACAGGAAGTGAGTATGCAATGAAAGAAGTAAAATACCAAATCACCGGCATGACATGTGCTGCCTGCCAGGCGAATATTACCCGTGCCGTAAAAAAAATACAAGGTGTAAAGGAAGTAAATGTGAGTCTCTTGTCCAACCAGATGCAGGTTGCCTATGATGAGACACAGACAACAGATGAGTTCATTATGAATACCGTAAAATCCATTGGTTACGGTGCATCTATGCAACAACAGATGGCAGAAGCGAAAAGTGATTTCCGGGCAGAATGGGAGACAAGACAGAATCGGGCAGAGGATGTAAGAAAAACAATGTGGCACCGACTGATTTATTCAGTACTGTTGTTGATTCCTCTTATGTATATCGCCATGGGGCCAATGATCGGTTTGCCAACAGTTCCGATATTAGAAGGAATGGAAAATGCATTGATATTAGCGCTGACACAACTATTTCTGACACTGCCGATATTGATGCTCAATAAGCATTTTTATGAATCTGGTATCAAGGCATTGGTGAAGCGGGTGCCAAATATGGATTCTCTTGTGGCAATGGGTTCTTTGGCAGCTTTATTATATGGCATATTTTCCATTTATCGTATGGCATATGGCTTGGGACACAATGATATGGAAGTGGTACATGAATATGCTCATGCTTTATATTTTGAATCTGCGGCTATGATTGTAACACTGGTGACAGTAGGAAAATATTTAGAAGCAAAGTCAAAAGCAAAGACCTCTGATGCTTTAGGTAAGCTTGTGAATCTGGCACCGAAAACAGCATCTGTCATTCGGGATGGCAGGGAGCAGACCATTCCGGCAGAGCAGGTGGTTATGGGAGATATCGTAATTATTCGTCCGGGTGAGCGGATACCTGTGGATGGTATTGTGACAGAAGGATATGGATATGTAGACCAGTCAGCGATTACGGGAGAAAGCATTCCTGTGGAAAAACATTGCGGAGATTCCGTGATTTCTGCTTCTATGAATAAAAACGGAAGTTTTCGTTTTCAGGCATCCAAGGTGGGAAATGATACTACCTTAGCGCAGATTATTCGTTTAGTAGATGAAGCCGGCAATACAAAAGCACCGATTGCCCGTCTGGCAGATAAAGTCAGCAGTGTATTTGTGCCAGTAGTGATAGGAATTGCATTGATTACAGCAATTATGTGGTTGCTTGCAGGAGAAAGTTTTGAATTTGCACTGACCAATGCGATTTCTATATTAGTAATTTCGTGTCCATGTGCATTAGGATTAGCGACGCCGGTTGCCATCATGGTAGGAACCGGAAAAGCTGCGGAGTATGGTATTTTAATTAAATCAGCAGAAAGTTTAGAGACGCTTCACAGCATTGATACAATTGTGTTAGACAAGACAGGAACTATCACTTCCGGTCACCCATCGGTTACTGATATTTATGTGGAAGAAAATACGATGGAGGAATGCGTATTTCTAGCGGAAGCGGCAGCAGTTGAAATGGGAAGTGAACATCCCCTTGCCATGGCAATCGTAGAGAAAGCAAAGGCAGAGGGAATCAGGATTCCTGTGGCAGAGGAATTTGAAGCTGTTTCTGGCAGAGGTGTATTTGCAAAAGTAAATGGTGCAGATTATGTGGCAGGCAATCTCGCGTATATTGAGGAAAGCCAGACGTTGACACCAGAGAGAAAAGAGAAGCTTGAAAAAGAGATAAACCGTCTGGCAGGAGAAGGTAAGACACCATTATTGTTTTATAAAGATGGCGCATTGGCAGGAATCATTGCGGTAGCAGATACCGTACGACCGGACAGCCGTCAGGCAGTACAGAAATTAAAAGAAGCCGGAATTCATGTTGTTATGCTGACAGGCGATAATCATGTCACAGCAGAGGCAATCAGACAGGAAGTTGGCATTGAACAGGTAATATCTGATGTACTTCCAACAGAAAAAGAAGCTTGCATACGAAAGCTTCAATCCGAAGGACATAAGGTGGCAATGGTGGGAGATGGTATCAATGATGCCCCTGCATTGACAAGGGCAGATGTGGGGATTGCCATAGGAGCAGGAATGGATATTGCCGTAGATTCGGCTGATGTGGTGCTTATGAAGGATTCGTTGTATGATGTGGTAACTGCCATTCGCTTGAGCCATTCCGTTATTCGCAATATTCGCATGAATTTGTTCTGGGCATTCTTTTATAATATATTAGGAATCCCGGTAGCAGCAGGACTTCTTTATCCAATCTGGGGATTGCGCTTAAGCCCGATGATAGGTTCAGCCGCAATGAGTGTAAGCTCTGTGTGTGTAGTGACAAACGCCCTACGACTCCGCTTCTTTAAAGGCGAACCGTCTTTGGAAAGCAGAACGGTTTCGGTTGATTTAACCGTTGAAAATAACAATGAAAAACAAGAAGAAAAGAAAGGAAACGATAACATGAAAAAAGTATTAGTGGTAGAAGGCATGGCATGTGGACATTGCAAAGCAAACGTTGAGAAGGCACTTATGGGAGTAGAAGGAGTAGCCGAGGCAGTGGTAGATTTAGAAAAGAAAGAAGCTCTTGTTACATTGGCACAGGACGTATCTGACGAAACATTAACAGGTGTTGTCACAGAGGCTGGCTATACAGTGGTAAGCTGCAATTCTTTGTAAATAAGAGTAATCGTAACTGTTCAGGCAGGTCGAAGCATTTACTGCTGAGAACGTAAGAAAATGATACGATAAGCAAAAATCCCATCGCTGAAAGCGATTCTAAATGGATTTTTGCCTCGTAATTATGAAGGTACTGAATAATTACGAGTAATCAATAGTAGTGATAAAAAACATAGTAGACGAATGATTTATATAACAGAATAAATCCCCATTTCAAGTTGACATATGCTAGGTTCAAATGGTATAGTTGACTGTAGCAATACAGTGAAACCGATGACTGAGAAAAGTAGATGCATAGAAGGTTTTCAGAGAGCCGCAGGTGGTGGGAATGCGGTAGCAGGAATGCAGGCGAATGGGCTCAGGAGGGCAACCCGAACCGATGGCAGTAGGCGTTGACGGACTATCCTAACCGTTATTTAGGAGACATATGATAGTATGTATACATGGGTGGCAAATTATAACTCTTATCCTTTGTAGGGTAAGAGTTTTTTTATTCAGAAAGGAAATATAAAATGGCAAACAAAATTATTTTAACAGGTGACAGACCAACAGGAAGACTGCATGTAGGACATTATGTAGGTTCCTTAAAGCGCAGAGTGGAATTACAAAATTCAGGAGACTATGACAAAGTATATATCATGATTGCCGATGCACAGGCATTGACAGATAACATTGAAAATCCGGAGAAAATCAGACAGAACATTATTGAGGTGGCATTGGATTATTTATCCTGTGGGTTAGATCCTGCAAAATCCACTATCTTTATCCAATCCATGATACCGGAACTGACAGAGCTTACGTTCTATTACATGGATTTAGTTACTGTTTCAAGATTACAGCGTAACCCAACCGTTAAGGCAGAAATCATCCAACGTAATTTTGAAGCAAGTATACCGGTAGGTTTCTTTACATATCCAATCAGTCAGGCTTCTGATATTACAGCATTTAAGGCAACGACTGTACCGGTAGGAGAAGATCAGCTTCCTATGATTGAGCAGGCAAGAGAAATTGTTCGCAAGTTCAACTCCGTTTACGAGGAAGTGTTAGTAGAGCCGGAAGCACTGATTCCACAGAATGAAGCATGTTTGAGACTTCCGGGTATTGATGGTATGGCAAAAATGAGTAAATCATTAGGTAACTGTATTTATCTGGCAGATACTGCGGATGATGTAAGAAAGAAAGTAATGAGCATGTATACCGATCCACAGCATTTGCAGGTAAGCGACCCGGGACATTTAGAGGGGAATACGGTATTTATTTATTTAGATGCTTTCTGTAAGCCAGAGCATTTTGAAAGATATTTACCGGAATATGCGAATCTGGATGAATTAAAGGGACATTATACAAGAGGTGGTTTAGGCGATGTGAAGGTAAAGAAATTCCTGAATAACATTCTTCAGGAAGAATTAGAACCAATTAGAGCCAGAAGAAAAGAGTATGAAAAAGATATTCCGGAAATTTACCAGATCTTAAAGAAGGGTAGCGAAGCTGCAAGAGAAGTAGCTGCACAGACCTTACATGAAGTGAAGTCTGCCATGAAGATTAACTACTTTGATGATTTAGAGTTGATCGCAGCACAGAGTAAGAAATATAGTCAGCCGGAATAATTTTACGATACCGGAAAAGCAACGCTTAGTTAGGGGGATGCGAAACAGTTTGCACCCCCTATAAATAGTTTTAGGCATTTGCGAAAGTGAAAGCCAGCCGCAAATTGTCAGAATTGTTTGTGCAAATAGCTGCTTACTACATAGTCTATATTTGACGCGCTCTCGCTCCCTTCAAACGTAGCGGACACTAAGGCTGTAAAATACACAGCCCAAGTGCC
>JBGVMW010000310.1:0-5808 GCA_045125095.1 Lachnospiraceae bacterium | reverse complement strand
CGTAACGAAACTTGGAGAACAGACTTTGAAATCCTAAGAGATGATTGGAAATGGTCCGACTTACAAGAACCACAAGTTGAGAAGAAACCACACCAATTATAGAATAGGAGGAAGTCATGAATGATAATTTTATACTAAACGATTACTTCGACTGGCTATACTTTATGGTAAATCCTAGAGGTGGCCAGTTCAGAAAATTACTTACAATGTTACACTCAATGGAGTTTAGATATTTTGTAGATTACGATGAGAACAGAGCATCAGACGGAGTCAACCTTCGTTGGTATTATGTAGACGACGGAGGGCACGACGGAATACTTAAGTGGAAAGAACCTTGTACTGTACTAGAAATGATAATTTCATTAGCAATGCATATGGATAAAATAGTTGGGGATTCAGACGGAGAGCTTAACTTAGTCCATTGGTTCTGGTTAATGATTGATAATTTAGACTTAGCCTGGATGACAGACGATAAATACGAGAAGGCTTATGTTTATGGTAGAGTAGCAATGTTCTTAGATAGACAATACGAGCCAGACGGAGAAGGCAACATAATCCACATCCCAGGTTGTAGGGACGACTTAAGAGATGTGGAAATATGGTGGCAAATGTGTTGGTATTTAGATAGTATACTTTAAAGGAATTATATTCTCACTTGTCTAATATTATGTATTAGGGAGGCGAGGATATGAAGGTAAAATACGATAAAGTAGGAGTCGAACTTACAGACAAAGATTCTAAGAATCTATCGGAGTTCTTAGAGTATTGGATTAACTTATCTGATGAAGACAAAAAGAAACTAAGGAATTTGATATTCGCGAGTATGGGTACTGCCACGTACTTCGCAATTGTATACACTTTGGTAAGAAGGAGGGAGACATGATGCAATGATTGATTTCCTGATGATTTCAACAAGAAGCACGAAAAGGGGAGTTATAGAGATATATCCTAAATTCATTATTAAAAAGAGTGCGGATTTAATGATACGTGGGGGAGACTTCTATGCAATATGGATAGAAGACCGTGGCTTATGGTCAACTGACGAACAGGACGCATTGCAACTAATAGACAGAGAATTAGATAAATATGCGGAGGAGAATAAGAGTAAGTTTGATTCGAATATTAAGGTTCTTCATATGTGGGACGCGGAATCTGGTATGATAGATGCTTGGCATAAGTATTGCCAAAGACAAATGCGTGACTCATATCATCCACTAGATGAGAACTTGATATTCTCAAATACAGAAACTAAGAAAACGGATTATGCTAGCAAACGTTTGCCTTACCCACTTGAGAGCGGAGATTATTCAGCGTGGGACAAATTGATATCCACGTTATATATACCAGAAGAGCGTCACAAGATAGAATGGTCTATAGGCGCTATCGTTTCGGGGGAAGCGAAAAACATACAAAAGTTTATGGTATTTTATGGTTCGGCGGGAACAGGTAAATCTACCATATTAAATGTTATACAGAAATTATTTGAGGGTTACTACTCAGTCTTTGATGCACGTGCACTAGGCTCAAGTAGTAACTCTTTTGCTTTGGAGGCATTCAAATCTAATCCTCTAGTAGCGATACAACATGACGGGGACTTATCGCGAATTGAGGATAACACAAGATTAAACAGTTTGGTTTCTCACGAATTAATGACCGTGAACGAGAAATTCAAAGCTGCTTATACTAACAAGTTTAATGCATTCTTATATATGGGTACTAACAAGCCTGTAAAGATTACGGACGCGAAATCTGGGCTTATCAGAAGATTGATAGACGTATCTCCTTCTGGTAACAAGTTAGCACCAGCGGAATACAAATCTGTTATGAACAGAGTAAACTTTGAGATCGGAGCTATAGCCCAACATTGTCTTGATATTTTCACTATGAACCCGGGAGCATATGATGACTACGTACCTATCTCGATGATGGGGGCTTCGAATGACTTCTACAACTTCGTCCTTGATTGCTTTCCAATATTTAAAAAAGAGAACGGTGTAACTCTTAAGTGTGCGTGGGAAATGTATAAGACTCATTGCGACGAAGCTAAGGTTCCTTATCCATTCTCGAAAAGGATATTTAAAGAGGAACTAAAAAACTACTTCAGAGATTATAAGGAGCGATATAGACTTGAGGATGACACAAGAGTCAGAAGCTACTATATAGGGTTCAGAGAGGACCGCTTTGAAGAAGAGGAACAACAAGAAATTAAAGTGGTAGAGGAGAAAGAGAAATTGATATTTGAGTATTCGGACTCAATATTAGATTTCGAATGTGCGGATTGCTTTGCCCAATATGCTACGGAGAAGGGGACTCCTACGCAGAAATGGGATAATGTATCTACCACTTTAAAAGATATTGATACGACACGTCTACACTATGTAAAGGTTCCGGAAAACCACATAGTAATAGACTTTGATATTCCAGATGAAAACGGAGAGAAATGTCTGGAACGTAATTTAGAAGAGGCTAGCAAATGGCCACCAACTTATGGGGAGTTGAGTAAGAGCGGAAATGGTGTACACCTTCATTATATTTATACGGGGGATCCGAAGAAACTTAGTTCAATCTATTCGGACCATATAGAAGTTAAAGTATATTCTGGTAAGAGCTCGTTGAGACGTAAACTTACGAGATGTAACGACTTACCAATAGCCACAATCAGTTCAGGCTTACCATTGAAAGGAGAGGATAAAGTGGTAAACTTTGAAGCAGTAAAAACAGAGAAGGGTATAAGAACTCTAATCAAGAGAAACCTTAGAAAGGAGATACATTCTGGAACTAAACCAAGTATAGACTTCATCCACAAGATATTAGACGATGCTTATAAAACAGATTTATGTTACGATGTGAGCGATATGAAACCTGCGGTGCTTTCATTTGCAGCTAGTAGTACACACCAAGCAGAGTATTGTATCAAGTTAGTTAACAAGATGGAGTTTAAATCTAAAGAGCCAGCTAACGCAGCTCAGGATAATGATACAAGAATGATATTCTACGACGTTGAGGTATTTCCGAATCTATTCTTAGTAAACTGGAAGTACGAAGGAGAAGACCAACAAGTTGTCAGAATGATAAATCCTAAGCCGGCACAAATTGAGGAGCTAATGAAATTCAGACTTGTTGGATTCAACTGTAGAAGATACGATAACCATATGATGTACGCAAGAATGATGGGATATTCTAATGAACAACTTTACAAGTTATCTCAACAGATAATAACAGAAGGTAAAGGATTCTTCGGCGAAGCGTATAACTTATCTTATACAGACGTATACGACTTTGCCGCTAAGAAACAATCTCTTAAGAAATGGGAGATAGAATTAGGAATACACCATCAAGAATTAGGATTACCTTGGGACCAACCAGTACCAGAAGAACGCTGGATTGAGGTAGCAGAGTATTGTGACAATGACGTTATAGCAACAGAAGCAGTGTTTAATAAACTTAAAGGGGACTTTACCGCTAGAAAGATATTAGCAGACCTTGCTGGTATGACAGTCAACGATACTACAAATAGTCTAACTACAAGAATTATATTTGGAAAGGAAAGACACCCACAGCTTGTTTATACGGACTTAGCTACGGGTGAACAATATTATTAGGAGGTATATTATGAAGAAAATGGATATTCTAAAGGTTGCTGTTGCTGGATTCGTTATGGGATATTGTTGCGCAGTCATGAAGTATAAGGGGGTTTGTTAGTATGGAATATGTTGAATATGTAATAAAAATATTAGAAAAACATCCTATACCAATAACTCTATTCGCATTCGGCTTCATCATAGAAAGATATTTGGATGGCCAAACAAAATAACTACGCGAAAAATACAAACCATATAATGAGGGCATATAATGGAGTTCCTGGAGGCAATTTAGCTGTACCGGGTCATCGCCCTCTTTTGTTTTTGGTTTTAGGAAAGGAGGTATATTATGGATGTAATCAATTCTTTTCCGGGCTACGAATTTGTAGACGGTAAGAATATGTACAGAGGAGATGACTTAGGAAAAGGAGGTTATGTGTATGCTGAACCAGGAATGTATGGTAACGTTGCTTTGTTGGACGTTGCCTCAATGCATCCAAACTCTGCAATTAATCTTAATGCATTCGGAGATTACACACAAAACTTCAAGGATATTCTAGACACACGTATAGCAATCAAAAGAGGAAACTTCGAAGAGGCTAAGCACTTATTCGGTGGACGACTAGCACCTTATCTAAACGATGAATCTTCAGCTGCGGCACTAGCACAAGCTTTAAAGATAGCTATTAACTCTGTCTATGGCTTAACCTCAGCGAACTTTGATAATCCGTTTAGAGATGTAAGAAACAAGAACAATATAGTGGCATTAAGAGGAGCGCTCTTTATGAGAACTCTTCAGGACGAAATAAAGAAAAGGGGATTTAAAGTAGCTCACATTAAAACAGACTCAATCAAGATTCCAGACGCAACACCAGAGATAATACAATTCACAATGGACTTTGGTAAACAGTATGGATACGAGTTTGAACATGAAGCAACTTACGACAGGATGTGTCTTGTTAATGATGCGGTTTATATTGCTAGGTATGCTAGCGCCGAGGATTGTATCGAGCAATATGGATATTCTCCTGGCGATAACAAAAAGAAAGGGGGACAATGGACTGCGACTGGTACACAATTCCAGATACCATATGTATTCAAGAAACTGTTCTCAAAAGAAGATTTAGTGTTTGAAGACCTATGCGAAACTAAATCAGTAACAAGCTCTTTGTATTTAGACATGAATGAAGAATTATGCATGGAACATGGCGACGATTACGATATGCATAATTATATTTTCATAGGAAAGATTGGAAGATTTTGCCCTATTAAACCGGGATGCGGTGGTGGAGTCTTATACAGAGAAAAAGAAGGAAAATATTATGCAGCCACCGGAACAAAAGGATATCGCTGGCTCGAATCTGAAATGGTTTGGAAGTTAAATAAATTAGAAGATATTGACGAAAAACACTTCATTGAAATGGCGGACACTGCTAAGGACGCTATACAAAAACATGGCGACTTTGAATGGTTTGTCTCAGATGATCCGTACGTTAAACCATTAATGATAGAAGGAGAGTATGGCCTACATCCTTTCTATGACGAAGATGTTCCATTTACAGGTCCAACAAATAAAATAAATTAAAAGGAGATTGATATTTATGGCTTATAAAGCAACTAATAATATAGTAATAGAAAACGCTAGACTTATATTTAAAAACTTCTCTGGAGAAGAAAGTAAGTTCAACAGAAAAGGTAATAGAAATTTCTGTGTGATACTTGACCATGAAGTAGCGCAACAATTAATGGAAGACGGATGGAATATTAAATTCTTAAGACCTAGAGACGAAGATGAAGAACCAACTCCATATTTACAAGTATCTGTAATGTTTGGCAACTTCCCACCTAAGGTTGTAATGATAGCTGGTAAGACTAAGACACCATTAGATGAAGATACCATAGGAACTTTAGACTTCGCAGAGATAGCAAATGTGGACTTAATAATAAGACCTTACAATTGGGAAGTAAATGGTAAGGAAGGTGTAAAAGCATATTTAAAAACAATGTACGTAGAAATCGAACAAGACGTATTTGCTGGTAAGTACGATTGTTTAGACGATGAGGATATACCTTTCTAGAAAGGAGTTAACATGGCTATAAACTTAAGAGACTATCAACTAGAGGCGGTGCAGAATTTAAAAACTGGATGTATATTAAACGGAGGAGTCGGTAGCGGTAAGTCACTGACTTCTCTTTCTTATTATTACCTTCAAAACGGAGGAGATGT